>JAISXV010000204.1 GCA_031270335.1 Prevotellaceae bacterium
CAACTGTGGGTAAGCGATTATGGAACAGGGCGTTTTACGGAAGTTGGTCTTGCGGCTATCATGTATGCCAACGACGTCAAAGACAGATATATGTTGCAGGATATATTTCTGTTGCCCAACCAGATGCTGCCGGAACACTGGCACGAAAAACCGGCAAACGATTTACCGGCGAAAATGGAAGGATGGTTAGTACGTAACGGATTGAGTTACATCGTTGGCGAAGGCGAAGACAATCTGGCGTCGTTCCCCGAAATCAAGATTCCGGCGGCTCACACCGGCGGCGTGACGGTCAAAAATGTGATTAAAACGCTTCCGGGCGAATTTGTTCCTCTGTCGAAAGTGTTTTCGCATCACTGGCAATTTGCAGGACCACAGGGCGCAATCATCACGGAAGTGGCAAATGTCCATGCAAACGAGGCTGTTCGCCATCAGGTTAAATCAATTAACGACTATTTTTTAGGAAAGTAAGTTGGTAATTACAGATAAAAAACATTTCGACAAGTATTTGCAAACAGTCGGACAGGAAATTTCTTTCTTAATCAAACAGTTCGATTTTTCAAAACATGCTGTCAGTTTGGATTATCTGACAAAAGTTTCTGCGGTATATTCTTCCAATATTGAAGGAAACAGTATTGACTTAAATTCGTTTATGAATTATCAGTTAAATAAAGAGAAATTTAAGGCAGGAAAAGAATTGCAGGAGATAGAAAATTTGATTGAGGCATATCAATTTGCGCAGGAAAATCCACTGACAGAAACAAATCTTTTGAAAACTCACAGTATTTTGTCAAAAACTTTGCTAATAAAAAGCAAACGGGGAAAATACAGAATCGAACCTGCAGGCGTGTTTGGTAAAGAAGGTTTGGTTTACCTGTCCGTTGAGCCGGAGTTTGTAAAACAGGAAATGACAAGTTTTTTCTCTGACATTCAAAAGCTTTTAAATGAAACGCTTTCAGAAGCAGAAGTATTTTACTTTGCTTCACTGATACATTTGAGGTTTGTACATATACACCCGTTTCGCGATGGAAACGGACGAGTTGCACGTCTTCTTGAAAAATGGTTCGTCGGCGAAAAACTTGGAAAACAGTTTTGGAAAATTCCATCTGAAAAGTATTACAAAGACAATCAGGCACAGTATTATAATGCAATCAATCTGGGAGACAATTTTTACACGTTAAATTATGACAAATGTATGAATTTTCTGACAATGTTGCCGAATTGTTTAATTAACTGGTGAGTGAATGTAAATATATAAAATTTTAGACATAATGAAGATTTTGGATTTTTCAGGTAAGACAGCGTTGATTACGGGCGCAGTTGGCGCTATCGGAAAGGCTGTGGCTCAACAGTTAATCGAGGACGGCGCTACTGTTGTTATTACCGATTTGAAAGAAGAACAGGTGCAGGCTGCTGCATCCGAACTTGGCTGCGCAGGTAAAGCCGCCGATGTAACAAACGCCGAACAGGTTAAGAATGTGGTGGATTTCGCTCTCGAAAAGTATGGACGTATCGACATCCTGATTAATGTGGCAGGCATCGTCGGACAGGGTTTGGTCGAAGACCTTACCGAAGACGAATGGGATAAGATGTTCGCTGTGAACTGTAAAGGGACTTTCCTGTTCACTAAATATGTCGTTCCGCAGATGAAAGCAAACAAATACGGTAAAATCATCAATTATTCGTCGAAATCGGGCAAAACGGGTTCGGCGCTGATGAGTCACTACTGTGCTGCTAAAGGTGCTATTATCTCTTTCACTCAGGCGCTTGCATACGAACTCGCCGATTACAGTATCAACGTCAATTGCGTCTGTCCCGGCATCACCGACAATTCGGGCGTGTGGGCGAATGTTTCGGCAGGATATACGGTGAATCTGCAAATGCCAAAGGATGAAGTCGTGAAAAAATTCACAGCCAAAATACCGCTGAAACGGTTGGCAACAGTGCAGGATGTGGCTGCTGTGACGGCTTTTCTGGCGTCTGCCGGCGCCGACTATATGACCGGTCAGGCTGTCAATATCACCGGTGGACGTGAAATGCATTAAATAATAGATGAATATGAAACAATATACAAGAGCGGAAGTTGCGGCTGCTATTGACCATGCAGTGTTGAAACCCGACATGACGGTAGCCGATATCGAAAAAAATGCGGCAATGTGTGTCCGCGAAAAGGTGGCGAGTATGTGCGTTCGTCCCTGTGATGTTGAATTGGCGGCTCAACTGTTGAAAGGTTCGGGCGTGAAAGTGTCGTGCGTATTAAGTTTCCCGCATGGCGCCGACGCTACGCCGGTTAAATCATTTCAGGCAAAACAGGCTATTCTCGACGGCGTCAACGAAATAGACATGGTGATGAACATCGGCAGATTTCTTTCGGGCGATTACAAGTATGTGGTGAACGATATCTACGCTGTTGTCGAAGTGGCTCATGATGCGAATGTTTTGGTGAAGGTGATTCAGGAAAGCGGGTTTCTTACTCTGGAACAGGTCGCTAAAGCCTGCGAACTCTCATACGAAGCCGGCGCCGATTTTGTGAAGACGTCCACAGGATTTGGTCCCGGAAGCGCTACGCCGGAAATCATCGACGTGATGCTCCGTACAGTAGGCGACAAAATGAAAGTAAAACCTTCGGGAGGGATTCGCAACTGGGATACAGCCGTCGGATATTTGCAACAGGGCGTACACCGGCTCGGAGTTGGCTCAACTGAAACAGTACTTAATAAATTGTAGATTGTAGATTTACGATTTTAGATTGTAGATTGTAGATTTACGATTTTAGATTGGGCTTACGCACGAGGATTACTTTTCGTGCGTAAGCCAATCAAAAATCGTAAATCAAAAATCGTAAATCCTTCTTCCTTGTTATTCTCAAATCCGATTAGGATTTATAGGATTAAAGGATTAATAGGATTGGTCGACCAGGTGTATTAGAATCCCGATTAGGATTTAAAGATTAGTAGGATTTTGCACCCGAAGGTAAATCGTAAATCGTAAATCAAAAAATCGTAAATCAATGAAAGCAGTAGTGTTTTATGCTCCCGGAGATATCCGTGTTGAGGATGTTGAATGTCCGGTCTGTGGGACAGGGGAGGTTCTGGTTAAAGTTGACGCCTGCGCTGTCTGCGGGTCGGATATGAAAGCGGCAGTGTCGGGCAATGTCCGTATCAAGCCGCCGCGTATTATGGGTCACGAGTTTACGGGCGTGATTGTCGAAAAAGACGCGCACGTGGATGGCTATGATATTGGCGACCGTGTGGTTATGGCGACAAGTATCAGTTGCGGCGAATGTTATTATTGTCGGCACGGACATCGTAATCTCTGCGTCAACCTCGCTCCCATGGGTTACAGTTTCGACGGCGGAATGGCTGAATATGTGGCTATTCCCGAACGGGCTATTGTGAACGGTCATCTCATCAAAACGCCCTCGTCGTTGCCCGCCGAAATCGCCGCTTTAGCCGAGCCTGTCAGTTGCGCTGTCAACGCGATAGAACAGTGCGGTGTGAAACAGGGCGATACCGTTGTGGTTATCGGCGCCGGACCGATGGGAATACTTAACGCCTGTATCGCACGGGCGTATGGCGCATCGAAAATCATTTTTGCCGAATTGAATCCGCAACGTCTGAAACAGTGCGAACAGTTTCGTTTCAACTGTCTCGTCAATCCGTCGAACGAAGACCTGAAACAGGTAGTTATGGACGAAACGGAAGGATATGGCGCCGATACGGTCGTCATCGCGGCTCCGGCGGCAGCGCCGCAGGAACAAGCGCTCGAACTTGTCCGTAAACGTGGAAATGTCATGCTGTTTGCTTCGTTGCCCGTCGGAAAAAGTATGCTGAATATCGACAGCCGTCTGATTCATTACAAGGAGTTGCGCGTGCTTGGCAGTAGCGATTCGACGCCCGAACATGTACGAAAAGCGGTCAAAATCCTGTCGTCTGACAATTTTCCCGCCGCCGCAATCGTAACGCACCGGCTGCCTTTCGACGGTATCGAACAGGCTTTCGAACTGATGAGAAGCGGAGAATCGTTGAGGGTCGTTCTGAATTGAGAATTGAGAATCTTTACAGGATGCATTCCTGACGGAATGCAGGATTGAGCGGAGAATCGTTTTTCTACCGAGCGATGCATCCCTAACGGAATGCAGGTTAATCTGTTGTGGCGTCTGAAGGAAATCCGATTAAGATTTATAGGATTGTAGGATTAATAGGATTGCCTTCGGACGCAATAACAGATTTTGCGATTAAATAAGAAACCTTATTTCCCTGAAAAAAAACACCTTAGTAGCCTGAATGATCCCCCTCAGCTCTGTACCTTATTTTATATGTCGAAAATAAGGTTGGATGGGTTGGTAATCGTAGGCTACTAAGGTTCAGACGAATGCGGACACTGTCAATCACATAAGCGACGCCAAGTCCCGCAGGGACGACACTTTATTAACCGTATGCTTCAGCTTACGGACACGATCAATCACATCATCAACGCCAAGTCCCGCAGGTCGCCGGAGCGCCTCTGTACCTGCTCATCTTCGACCGCCGTAACGAAAGCAAAAAAGGCTCATGGGAAGAACGTATCAAATGGGATGAAAACGTTGAAGGAGTTACGGTAGTGGGATTATAAAACGAATATGCCGATAAAAATGAGGTTACAGAACATTGAAAATCGGGAATTGCGCTTATACGACACTTTGAAATACAGATATTTACCTTGTTTTTGTGCCGTATAAAAGAGAAAATGATTACCTTTGCCCCTGATTGTATAAAAAACAATAGAATGATGAATATAAAATGGTTAGTTAAAATTGTATGGACGGCATTCGTATTTGTTGTTTCTCCGTGGGACATTTTCGCCGGAACGCCGTCTGCCGGGAGCGATACGGTATCTATTATCGGTACGGGCGACATTATGCTCGGCTCCAATCATCCTTCCGACGCCAAACTCCCGCCCAACGACGGGAAATATTTGTTGCAAAATGTAAAGGACATTCTATGCGACGCTAACGTAACATTTGGCAATCTGGAAGGTTGTTTTCTCAATAGCGGCGGGACGCTCAAGTCCTGTAAAAGCGGTTGTTATTACTTCCGTATGCCCGACAGATACGTGAATTATCTGCTCGAAGCAGGTTTTGATGTGATAAATATTGCCAACAATCACATGGGCGATTTCGGTGCGCAGGGACGTGAAAATACGATGAAGGTATTGAAAAGCGCCGGATTGCATTATGCCGGTCTGGCAGGCGTATGCGAGACATCGCGGTTCGAGATCGACGGAGTGAAATATGGATTCTGCGGTTTTGCGCCCAATTCGGGGACGGTCAAAATTACCGATATTGCGAAAGCAAAACAAATCGTTGAGGATCTGGACAGGGATTGCGACATTGTGATAGTGTCTTTCCACGGTGGCGCCGAAGGAAAAACGAATAACCGGGTGCCAAGAAAGACGGAGACGTTTTATGGCGAAAACCGTGGAAATGTCTATGAATTTGCTCATGCGGTTATCGACGCCGGCGCAGACATCGTCTTCGGTCATGGTCCGCATGTTGTCCGTGCCGCCGAGCTCTACAAAGATCGGTTTATCATTTACAGCATGGGTAACTTTTGTACTTCCGGCGATTTTAACATCAGCGGAATCAGCGGATATGCACCTATTGTGAAAGTATATACCGATAAGGAAGGCAAATTCATTCGGGGACATGTGTTTTCCGCTCTTCAGAAAGACAAGACCGGTCCCGTATTGGACGCCGCTCATCTGGCAGCAAAAGAAATCAAGCGATTAACCGAGCTGGATTTTCCGCACACCGGATTGACTGTTTCGGACGAAGGCCTGATCGAACGGAAAGAAACAAAAAATGCAGAGAACGAAAATCGGATTTCCACCCCCATATCATCAAATATCATTGATTTTTCGAAACAGTTTATCGGATATTCCTACCGCAGAGGTTCTCAAGGTCCGGAAACATTCGACTGTTCCGGGTTCACCTCGTTTGTATTCAAGAAATTCGGGTATCATCTAAACACCAGTTGCGTAGCCCAGGTAAAACAGGGTATGGAGGTGGTGAAGGAAGAACTGAAAACCGGCGACCTTATTTTCTTTAAAGGTCGTAATATCGCCTCAAAAAGTGTAGGACATGTAGGGATTGTTGTTTCGAACGACGAAAACGGAAATCTTGTCTTTATACATGCCTGTCGAAGAGGAGTTAAGATGGAAGATCTCAACAACTCTGCTTATTATAAGCCGCGTTACGTAATGGGGCTAAGGATATTGGACGAAAATTCCTGAAGTAAATCGAGGCTGTTCATACTTTCGCAGCCATATTTTTCGCAAGCCTTGTCGCCGGCAAGTCCGTGGAAGTAAACCCCCAGAACAGAGGCTTCGAAACTGTTGTATCCACGTGCTAACAATCCTGTAATCAGTCCCGTCAAGACATCGCCGCTGCCTCCTTTTGCCATTCCGGGATTGCCTGTGGAATTGAAATAAACTGTGCCGTCGGGAAGATATATGGCTGTGTGCGCTCCCTTGACCACGATAATCGATTTTGTTTCCGATGACAGATTCGTTATCTTCCGGCTTTTGTCTTCTTCGCTATTCCACTCGCCGATAAGTCTTTTCAGTTCACCGAGATGCGGAGTTAAAATGGAATTTACGGGAATATGTTTTAGCAGTTCTTTGTTCATCGACAGGATATTCAGAGCATCGGCGTCGATAACCATCGGGATTTTAACAGATTTCAAAAGTGTTTCGAAGGCTTTCATTGTTTCGGGATGCGTTCCTAATCCGCAACCTGTCCCGATTGCATTGTATTTGCTAATCTCGCTCGGCATTTCGGAAAAATAACCGGATTTGTCGAAACTTAATATTGCAGACGGAAATCTTGTCTGTAATGCAACGCGTTCATCGTAAGGTATATGAGCGCTTACAAGTCCGCAACCCGACCGCAAGGCCGCGCCTGTGGCAAGAATTGCCGCGCCAATCATGTTTTTCGAGCCGCAGATAAGCAAGGCATGACCATAAATGTTTTTGTATCCGAACTTTGACCGTCGTTTTTTGAGACATTCGATTAAGCTTACGTCGATGTAATGATATGGCGATTCGGTCTGTTCGAGATAGGTTTTGCTTAGCCCGATGGGAAGCGTTATTACTGTTCCGGCATATTCTCCCGTTTCGGGCAACATCAACGCAAGTTTCGGAAATTGAAGCGTTAAGGTAACTTCCGCTTTAATGATTTGTTGCGAAGATAGCAGAGGCTCTGTACTCATTCCCGAAGGCAGATCGATAGAAATCACTTTGTTGTTGAGACTGTTGACTTGCGAAATGACACTCGCCGCAGGTTCTCTGACGTTTCCCGAAACGCCCGTACCGAGCAGAGCATCAACGATAACCGTACGTTTGTCGATTCCGTTCAGATTGTCGATGAATGATACGTCCTCAGGCAGTCTTTCGAGATTTATTCGACATTCTTCGTTCGGAAAGTTTTTTCCATACACCGGATATACGGAACAGTCGAAGCCTTTTTGCTGAAGAATCCTTGCGCAGGCAAGACCGTCGCCTCCGTTGTTGCCTTTGCCTGCGATAAACAGTAACGGAATCTGTTTGTCGATGTTTTCGCTAATCCATCCGGCGATTGCTTCCGATGCGCGTTCCATTAAATCGATAGATGTAATCGGCTCATTTTCTATAGTATATCTGTCGACGTCCTTAATTTGTTCTTTGATAAATATTTTCATTTTACGTTCGTTACATGTACATTATATAAGAGGATAGCGCGAGGAGGGATTTTGTCGAAATCGCCACGTATTCCGTAAGTCAGGTGTGAGGGAAAGATGAAACGAGCTTTTCCTCCATTGCCCAAAAGTTTTATGGCATGATGTAATCCGTAAATTTCATCGGTGCCTTTAACTACAAACACCTTGTTTTTAATATTATAACACAGTGTTCCGTCAAGAAGCGAAATACGGCAATCGCATGTAACCTGTTTTTTATCAGTGATTTCAGGCGGTTCGCCTTTGTTGAGTATTTCGTAAAAATAACCTTCGCCGGACAACGACATTTTCCACGATTTCCGTTTCACATAATGTCGCATAATATCAAAATCTTTATTTGCCAAATATTTGTTGATATTTATCAATCTGTTTTTATTGATGTTTGCAAGCTGTTCTTCGGAATCGTTACCCGAACAATTGCAGGCCGTTAGCGACAGTAAAAAACCGGCATATATAAGGATATTTCTCATAACTAATTTAAAATTATTCATTTAACTGCACATTTTCAACAAAAATAACGAATACAAAGGTAAGTTTTTTTTGCGTAAACGAACATCTTTTTTCTATAGTGTGCGAAATCGCACAAAAATACATATTTTGTCTATTTTAATAATTGTCTATATTTCATACATATAAACATGAAAGGAGTATATTGGAAATGTTACATTACCAAAAATGTGCGAAATCGCACACTGAATGTGCGGAATCGCACATTTTTCGGAAATGCCGCTTTTGCTAAATTGCATATTTATAGATAATTAACCGTTTGGCACATTTTTTGCATGTTATATTGTGATTATATAATGATTTTTGTTAAAATATTGAAAATATGATAAATAAACATATTGTCTGTATTGTTTTTTCGCTGATAACAGCCTTAAATCTTCATTCACAGGGAGATAAAACATTGAGACTGACCATTGAAGATGCGATTAATCTGGCGCGTAAACAGTCGCCTTCTGTGGAATCAGCAAAGCACAGTTTCCGTTCGGCATATTGGAGCAATCGCTATTTCAAAGCAAACTATCTTCCATCGTTAAGTTTCTCTTCGTCACCCAATTTCAATCACCAGATCAATCCCATAACCATGCCTGACGGGACTACGCAGTTTATACAGCAAAATCAATTTGCTGTTAATGGAAATCTTTCTTTGAATCAGAATATTGCGCTGACCGGAGGAAGCATATCACTCAATACGGGTCTGAACCGGATTGATTTGTTCGGAACAGTTAATTCTCACAGTTACATGACAACTCCCATTTCGCTTACGTTCCGGCAATCGCTAAACGGATACAATTCTTTGAGATGGGATAAAAAAACTTATCCGTTGAGTTATGAAATTGCTAAAAAAAACTATGTCATAGCGCTCGAATATGTTTCAAGCAATGCCATTTCCTGGTTTTTTAGTCTTGCATCGGCTCAGACAAATTTAGACGTTGCGCTCACCAATTTCCAAAGCGTCGACACCTTATATGTTGCTGCTCAGGGACGTTACAAAATTGGGCGTATAACGGAGAGCGAGATGTTGCAGATGGAAGTTCAACGGCTCAATGCAGAAACAAGTCTGATGAACGCAAGAGTATATCTTGAAGATTACATTCAGTCGTTCAGAACATTTCTGGGAATAAAAGATACTGTGCAGATTGAAGTTATTATAGACAAAACAATTCCCGATTTGCGTATAGACCCTGATAAGGCTTTGAATCTGGCCTTAGAAAACAGTCCCACTGTTATAAGTATGCAACTGCGTGAAATTGAGATTGAAAGGTCGGTCGCATCTACTAAAGCCAATACCGGATTTCAAATGAATCTACAGGCACAGCTCGGGTTTTCGAAAGCAAGCGCCGAATTGCATTCAGCATATAAAGACCTTATCAGTCAACAATATGTACAAGTTGGGATAAGCGTGCCGATTCTTGATTGGGGACGCAGTAAAGGGCAACTCAAAATGGCAGAATCGAGCCGCCAACTGTCAGAAATCCAGTTAGAACAGGACAGGATCAGTTTCGAACAGACTATATTGAGGTTGGTGAGGCAATTTAACTTGTTAGCCAATCAGATAAGTGTAGCCGAAAAAACCGACTATACCGCCAATAAACGTAACGACGTTACTCAGCGATTGTACGTGCTCGGACGTGCGACTATTCTCGAACTGAATAACGCAATCACCGAAAAAGACAACGCTAAAAGATCTTATATCAGTACGTTGGCAAATTTTTGGTCGTCATATTACGAAATCAGAAGATACACTCTCTTCGACTTCGAAAAAAATATTCTTATCACCGAAGATTATGAATTATTACTGAATAATTAATTAACAATTAATAGAATATAAATTTAAAAATAATAAAGCCATGGATATTCAATTAAAAAAGAAACACCCTGTTGTTAAATACAAGTATTACATTATGACAGGAATAGTTATTGTAGCGCTCGTCATTTACTTGATAATTGCGATGGGTGGTCCCTCGAAATTACGTTATGACATGGAAAACCTCCAAATTGTGGAAGTTACACAGGGAAAGTTTATGGAATACATTGACTTGGAGGGTATTGCACTGCCTAAAATGACAATTAAAGTCAATTGTCTCGAAGGCGGGACTGTGGACAGCATCGTTGCCGAAGAAGGAAGTATGCTGAAACAGGGGGACGTCATCCTTATCCTGAAAAACCCTGATCTGCAAAGGTCTATCAACGATGAAAGAGATGAACTCGAAAAGAGGAAAATCTCTTACGAAGAAAAATTATTGCAAATGGAAAGATCGTCATCGGCATTGAGGCGCAGTATCCTCTCGACTGCTTATGACCTTGAACGTATGAACAAACAGTACAAACTCGATCAGGAAGAGTATCAGATGGGTATAAAAAGTAAAGCTGAACTGGATATGGCGTCGGACGATTATCATTTCAAACAGAAAACCACAAGCATGATGCTCAATGAACTGAAAAACGATTCGCTGATGACTGTTATACAGGCAACTCTTATGGAAAATGATATGAAACGTGAGGAAATACGGTTTCAACGCAGTCGCGAAAAACTTGATAATCTTATTGTCAGAGCGCCAATCGACGGGCAGTTGAGTTTCATAAGTCCGGCGTATGGCGACAGAGTCGGCGCCGGAACAAGTATAGGCGAACAGAAAGTGATCGATCATTTGAAACTTAATACGAAAGTCAGCGAATATTATATCGACCGTGTTTTTATTGGTTTGCCGGCAACAGTTACGTATCTGAACAAAAAGTATCAACTGAAAATCACTAAATTGAATCCGGAAATCAAAGATCGTATGTTCGAAATCGATCTTATGTTCACCGACGAAACGCCCGACAATCTCCGTATCGGTAAAACTTACAGAATCCAGATCGAACTGGGACAACCCGAAGACGCTCTGATTGTCGATAAGGGAAATTTCTATCAAAGTACAGGCGGTCAGTGGATTTTCAAGTTAGATAAATCGGGAAACAAGGCTTTCAGGACAAATATCGCTGTCGGACGCCAGAACCCGAGTCAATACGAACTGATAGAGGGACTGTCGGTTGGCGACAAAGTGATTATCTCCGGATACAGCAGTTTCGGCGATGCACAGGAATTAGTATTGAAGTAAGTATTACATTTTCGATGATTGACGGTTTGATTTTCATCGTTTTACACATTTTTTGCAGGTAATTAAAAAAAAAGTATTAGCTTTGCGGCGTTTTTTAATTGATTTTTGAAATGAAAATTTGGCAACTTAGCGGTATTATTCTTGTCGTCCTTTTGCAAGCGAGCGAAGGATGAGGATTGCTGCGTAGTTGAATGAATAAACGAAGCCTTTCTCATCGAGAGAAAGGCTTCTGTTTTAAAGAATATATTGATATGAAGAATGTTGCGGTATTTTGCGCTTCATCGACAGGATTGGATGATATTTACGCCGGCGAAGCGAAAAAGTTGGGTGAACGATTGGCGAATCAGGGACTTGGATTAGTTTATGGAGGCGCCTCACGAGGATTGATGAACATTGTCGCCGATGCTGTTCTGCATAATGGCGGACGAGTAACCGGCGTCATTCCCCATCTGTTGGCTGATCTGGAAATCACTAAAAACGAATGTACCGAAATAATATACACCACGACAATGTGCGAACGGAAAGTCAGGATGTTCGAGATTGCCGACGCTGTCGTTGTCCTTCCCGGAGGTTTCGGGACATTGGACGAACTGTTTGAAGCGCTGACCCTTTCGCAACTGAAACTGTTTGACGCTCCGATAGGACTGCTCAATACCGACGGATATTACGACATGCTTATCGGACTGTTAGATAATATGGTAGCGAAAGGTTTTCTCGAAAAGAGAAATAAAGATAAATTAATAGTAAGTTCCTCAGTGAACGATTTGATTGAAAAAATAATAAATACTTGGAAATATGAATAGTAAAGAAAGTGTTTCGGGTTCCGTATCTCTGTTGAAAAGCCTCATTGAAGAGGGGACAGATACGATTTTCGGGTATCCCGGAGGGGCTATAATGCCTGTATTTGATGCTCTGTTTGATTATAAACACAAACTTCGGCACGTTCTGGTTCGTCACGAACAGGGCGCTGTTCACGCCGCCCAGGGTTATGCGCGGGCGTCCGGAAAAGTTGGCGTTGTGCTTGTTACCTCAGGTCCGGGCGCAACGAATACTGTTACCGGAATTGCCGACGCAATGATAGACAGCACGCCTTTAGTTGTGATTTCGGGGCAGGTAACGTCGCCGCTGTTGGGGACAGACGCTTTTCAGGAAGTTGATATTGTGGGAATATCGCAGCCGGTAACGAAGTGGAGTTATCAGGTTCGCAAAGCCGACGAAATTGCATGGGCTGTGGCGCAGGCTTTTTATATCGCAGCTTCGGGACGTCCGGGTCCTGTGCTGCTCGACTTCACCAAAGACGCTCAGAGCGCCCTGACTAATCACTATTACGAAAAATGTACGTCGATAAGGAGTTACATCCCTGCGCCGAACACCGACAAAGACAGCATACAGAAAGCGGCAGAGTTGATTAACTCCGCAAAAAAGCCGTTTGCGCTTGTCGGACAGGGCGTCGAAATCGGCAAAGCGGAGCAGGAACTGATTGATTTCATCGAAAAAGCGCAGATTCCCGCCGCCTGGACTTTGCTGGGCGCTTCGGTCATGCCTTTCGACCATCCGTTAAACAAAGGTATGCTGGGAATGCACGGAAATCTCGCTCCAAACCAGAAAACAAGCGAATGCGACCTGCTTATAGCGATAGGAATGAGATTCGACGACCGCGTAATCGGCGACGTAAATACTTACGCCAAACAGGCGAAAATCATCCATTTCGACATCGACCCCGCCGAAGTGGGCAAAAATGTGGACGTTGACATACCCGTGCTGGGCGACGTCAAAAAGACTTTGCCCGCTGTCACGAAACTGCTGAAACAGGCTGATCATGACGACTGGATCGAAAGTTTCGACGTCGTCAACGGCGAAGAGTACGAAAAAGTGATTGTCGATGAAATATATTGCGACAAAGAATATATCACCATGGGCGAAGTGGTGCGTCGAGTGTCGGAAAAGACAGATAACGAAGCGATTATCGTTACCGACGTCGGACAAAACCAGATGATGGCGGCGCGTTACAGTAAACGTCGGTTCTCAAGGAGTTTCATCACTTCGGGCGGACTGGGAACGATGGGATTCGGTTTGCCGGCGGCTATAGGCGCAAAAGTCGCCAAGCCCGACCGTACTGTTTGTCTGTTTTGCGGCGACGGAGGTATGCAAATGTGTATCCAGGAGTTGGGAACAATCATGCAAAGCAATGTCAAAGTGAAGATTATCGTTCTTAACAACAGATATCTCGGCATGGTTCGGCAGTGGCAGGAGATTTTCTTTAACAAACGATATTCGGAAACGCCAATGCTTAATCCCGATTTCGTGAAAATCGCAGACGCTTACAGGATTAAAGGTCGGAAAGTTACCGTACGGGACGAACTTGACGGCGCTATCACCGAAATGCTCGAACACAACGGCGCATATCTTTTGGTTGTTGATGTCGAAAAGAAAGGCATGGTATTGCCGATGATTCCGGCAGGAATGGATGCAAGTAACGTAATACTGGAAAAATAATGATTGAAAATAAAATATTGAATATGAACGCAAATACATTATACACGGTGAATGTTTATTCCGAAAATCATGTGGGTCTGCTGACTCAGATTTCAAACATTTTCACACGCCGGTTTATCAACATCGAAAGTCTGACTGTGTCGGCGTCGGCAACGAAAGGCGTGCATAAGTTCACAATAACGTGTTACAGCGACGAAAAGTCTATAGAAAAATTAGTCCGTCAGATAGAAAAAAAGATTGATGTGCTGACGGCGTACTACTATCTCGAAGACGAAATCATTTCCCGCGAAATAGCGTTGTTCAAGGTTACTACGGAAACTTTGATGACGAATAACACAGTCGAAAGCCTTGTAAACAAATACAATGCAAAGATTATCGAAGTCAATGCCCTGTACACCGTCATCGAAAAGACGGGCGGCAAAGCGGAAATCCAACAGCTGTTCGAAGAACTCGAAGCCTTTGGGATATTGCAGTTTGTACGGTCGGGAAGCGTATCTATAACACGTTCGAAATACGAACAGCTGTCGGACGTAACAATGTGTTGACGAATTGCCGATCTCGCCAAACATACAGGATTTGCAGTTATACCACAGTATATCAAAAAAAAACGGTTTCGGAAAAGTTTCCGAAACCGTTTTCGTTTTATTAACCATTCATTCAAAATTTTCACTTATTGCAGTTTGAAAACTACGGGGACCTGATAAGTTACCTTAACAGCTTTGTTTTGTTGCCGACCGGGAGTCCATTTTGGGGACTTTTTCACGAGTTCGATAACACAATCTTCGAGTATCGGGTCAATCTTTCTCAACGATCTGATATCGGAGAGAGAGCCATCCAAATTAACAGTGAAAGATATGCGAACTACACCCTGAATATTATTTTCTTGTGCTTGTGGAGGATAGCTAAGTTTGGAATAGATCCATTTTACAAATTCGCCTGCGTCCTTACCCTGAAACATAGGTTTCACCTCTACGAGAGTAAAGGGTATAACCTCATCAATCTCTTTAGGTTCTTCGACTGCCTGCGGCATTTCTCCGATACGCTCCCAATTCCATGGGAGGTTATCGTCAGATTCCGATTCCGAAAAATCGAAAAGCGACGAAATATCCACTTCATCATCCACAATGTCAATAACATCGGGAATTTGCAGAATCTTTGGGATTTCGGGAGGAGGAGGAGTATGTTCTGTGATAGGAACCTGCTCTTCTTCTCCGACGATTTCCTGATGATCTGCGATAAGTACGCTTGCCGGTTTTTCTCTTGACGTCCAGTTGAATGCAACCAGCACAGCCAATAAAGACAAGCTCAATCCAATTTCGAATGCCAACGTCTTCTTATTTTGAAGATCCGCTTTTGATGATTTCTTTAATTCCATAACCTTACATATTTAATTGTTACTACTATAACACTCACAATGCAAAAACCGTGCCAAAATAAAATCGAATACCGATTATTTTGTTGGCAGAGTTGCTAAATAGTTAATTATCAAAGCTTGACATCTGCTAATTTTCTGCTTAACAACAGTAACTATACCCATTCCTGTCTGCTCATCAATTTAAACGCAACAGTAAGCTGTGCTCTGTCGGCTTCAGACAGTTGCTCACGCTTGGCTGCAACAAATAACACAGTCGAAAGTCTTGTAAACAAATACAATGCAAAGATTATCGAAGTCAATGTCCTGTACACCGTCATCGAAAAGACGGGCGGCAAAGCGGAAATCCAGCAACTGTTCGAAGAACTCGAAGCCTTCGGGATATTGCAGTTTGTACGGTCGGGAAGCGTATCTATCACACGTTCGAAATACGAACAGCTGTCGGACGTAACAATGTGTTGAGGCTGTTTACCACTGTTTTATATTCGCGAGTTCGATTGCCTTATTTAGCGCTCCCAGTTTGCTGTTTACTTCGGCGAGTTCGCTGTCGGGCTTCGATTTCGATACGATACCTGCGCCCGCCTGATAGTAAAGCGTGTTGTTGCAACTCACGAAAGTACGGATTGTTATTGCCTGATTGAGGTTGCCGTCGAATCCAATATGACCGATACAGCCGCCGTATATCCCTCGCGGATGCCGTTCGATCTGATTGATTAATTGCATCGCACGCACTTTCGGAGCGCCCGAAAGCGTCCCCGCCGGAAAAGTATCCGCAAACAG
>JAISXV010000205.1 GCA_031270335.1 Prevotellaceae bacterium
GCTGTACGCAAGGCTATTGAAATCAGCCATGAGGCGGGACATCGGTTTTATACATATCAGACAACAAATCCAAACATCGTAATGTCGGATATTACCAAGTTGAAATGTAAGCTCAGAGGAGTAGTTACGGAAAAATTCAATTCCGAAATTATCTGGCCCTCGGTGGCTTCGGCAAATGAGTTGCAACAAAAATCTGCAGCAAGTTTTGGCGCTTATACTTCAGGTTTCTGGCCTTCCGAACTTGGTCCTACTCTGAAAATCGCCGAAGAATTTTATACTAAAAATGGACTTCCGATAAACGAAGACCTGCAATGGGTTAACTGGGTTGGCGACAATTTTAACCAACGCTACGAACACAGGCAGGCTTCGACTGCGGCAGGCTCGGGTATCGACGGTGTCAGTTCATTGAGCGAAGACCATCGTTATTATATCGGAAGCGACCAATTGACTGCCAAACTGAATTTCTATCGCGAACCGCGATTCTATGCATGGTTGGGATTCGACCGCGGTATTTGGGAAATGAACGGACAAACAGATGAATCGAAAAGCTGGGTGATTTTGGCAAGAGCAGGAGAAGCGCAAGGTATGATGAGCGGAGGACGACATAATAAAAGTGGTTATTTCTCCAAAAAACTGGTTCACATGGAAACCATAAAAAACGGCGCAAACACCGGTTTTACTTATGAATCATACACATATCCCATAATACGGTTAAGCGATTTGTATCTGCTTTATGCCGAAACATTAAACGAATCCAAACAGTCGCCCGATTCAGAAGTATATCGATGGATTGATTCAGTGAGGCTTCGCGCAGCGCTTGAACCTGTTGTGCAATCGTACGAAAAATACGCAATACCAAGTCAGAAAAACAAGCCCGCAAGAAAAGACGGTATGCGTGAAATCATCAAACGGGAACGAATGATTGAACTCTCGTTCGAAAGTCAAAGGTTTTTCGATTTGTTGCGATGGAAAGACGCTTTGCAATATTTTAACGAACCGGTGAAAGGATGGAGCGTACACAGTGCAAATCCTGATATTTATTATACGGTAACTACATACTGGGATCAGAGAGAGTTCAATACACGCGATTATTTCTGGCCTCTGAGACTCGAAACTTTGCAGATTAATTCCAATCTGAAACAAAACCCGGGATGGTAGGGAGTTAAGAACTAAGAACTAAGAGATAAGAGTAAGTTAAAATAACTGTTGTAAAAGTTAAGAGTTAAGTTAAAATGAATAAATTAATTAGATTAGAAATGAAAAGATTGTTTTACATAACTGCTGTAATAGCAGTAATAGGGATGGTTTCGTGTACCGAACCTCCTTTGGGACAGACATCAACAGATAATGTTCCTCCCCCTCCGATTGAGAATATGGATATAGTTCCTTTGCCCGGAGGAGCGAAAATCACTTACGATTTACCATCCAATGACAAGGATATTTCGTATGTGAAATGTGAATATGCCTACAAAGGCGAAAAATGGACAGTGCGTTCTTCGATATATAACAATTATCTGATTATCGAAGGACTTGGAAGCGTTGAGCCGCTTGAAGCTACTCTTTATGTTGTTGATCACAGCGAAAATACATCTGCAGGAGTATCGAGAACCTTTACGCCGGATACTCCGCCTTTGGAAACGATATTCGCATCCGTACAAATATTGCCGGTATTCGGAGGCGTTTCTATCACTTGGACAAATGAAACGGAAACAGAAATCGGCGTTACGGTATTTGCCGAAGATTCGACGGGTGTCCTGCGCGAAGGACGAACTCAGTATTCCAACGAGCATTACGGAGAACTATCGTTCAGAGGATACCAGCCTGTAGAATGCAAGTTTGCCGTTCGAATCACCGACAAATGGGGAAATGTGTCCACTATAAAGGAAGGCGTGGTTACTCCTCTTTACGAACGTCTTTTGGACAAAAGCAAGTTTCTGGAAGTTGCCTTGCCGGGCGACAATACTTCGGTGAATAACAACCGCCCGCTGAGAAACTGCTGGGATGGAAATGACGAAGTGATATGGCATACCGTAGAAGGGCAGTTTATGCCTTTCCCGATGTATATCACTATTGATCTCGGTGTAGAAGTCAAATTTAGCCGCATGAGACTCAGGGCAAGAACAAACTTTTATTACCGGAATCACACTTTCAGAACATTTGAGGTCTGGGGCGCTAAAGATTATAAACATGATATGCCGGTAGAATACTGGACAGGAGACGAATGGAAAACCGACGGCGACTGGGAAATGCTCGGCGATTATGTTATCAACGGAGCTTCGGGAACGATTACAGAGCCTACTACAAGTCCGGCCGGTGAAGATTTGGCGCTCGCACAGGCCGGATATCCGTTTAATGTACCGATCAACAAACAAGCTCTGCGATATCTCCGGTTTGTGATTAAAACAACCTGGTCGAGCGGAGCCTTACACATGGCTGAGTTCTATTTTTACGGAGATGACGGTACTATTCCGGAATAATTAATGTTTTATTACTTAAAATGTAAAAAAGATGAAAGTTATCATTAAATATTTTTTAACATTGAGCCTGCTGACATATATCGCAGGCTGCGACGACAACAACTACATGCACCAAAAGTATCTGGATCAGGGCGAAACACTCTATATGGGCAAAGCCGATTCGGTGAAGTTTTCTGCAGGAAACGAAAGGGTGAAGTTTACATGGATTCTCAATGCCGACCCGCGTATCGACCGATGCGTGTTCTACTGGAACGACGGCAAAGATTCCGCTGTTGTCCGGACAAACAGATCCCAATCGGGGATGTTGAATATGGAGGCGATTCTGGACGTCGAAGAAGGTATCTACACGTTCAGGCTGGTAACCAAAGACGACAATAACAACATGTCTTTGGCTGTGGAAAGAACTGTGCAGGTTTACGGACCGACATACATTTCGAGGCTTGTCAACAGAAACATGTCGTCGTCGTTCGCCAATGACAAATTAACCATCAACTGGGTGATTATCGAAAGCGCTCTTATCCAATATAGTACGGTGTATTATACGGATTATTCGGAGCCCGGCAATCCGGTGGCGAAAAGTGTGCGTGTCGAAAACTCGGATACTAAGACGGAAATATCCGGCATCAGAGAAGGAGATACATTCTCGATCACTACATCGTATATGCCCGAAGGAGGACTGGATATCCTGGAATCCTCGGCTTTAGAATATACGATAAAGTAAACGGTTTAAATACCGAAATAAAAAAAGGGACGAGGCTTTGCTTTGTCCCTTTTGTTTTTTTAATTTAATTTTAATTTAACGCAAAGAACGCAAAGGAAGACGCAAGAGACACAAAGTTTATCGCAAAGAAGACACCATCAAAATCCCGAAGGAATGACATTATTATAGAAAACACATACCCGACATAATGTAAAACCATGAAAGGGTGACATTATACATTATACAATCTAAAAGCGTAAATCTACAATCTAAATGCCTCAGGACTTTTCTCCCAGATGATTTTTTTACCGAATCCGAGTCTGTTGTCGGTGAATTTTGCGTAAGTGATTTCGATAATCCGGATTGGCGTTCCCGAGAGCACGGCGTAAGGAAAACGTTTGAGATACGTCGCTATTGCTTTCGTTTTCAGTTTTCCCGACACTTTTATCATCTTTCCGCAGAACTGCAAACCCTGTATTTTGCCTGTTATTTCGGTTTCGAGGACGATGGAGCCGGCAACAATGGGATTTTGCGAGGCTTCCGCTATGTGTCGAGTGTCGCCGGAAGAAGTGAAGACTAAACAAAATTCATTTTCGAGCAGGGCGTAGAACATGTTGGAGCAGTATGGAACTTCGCCTGCACAGGTCGCCAGAGTAAGCACATGGTGGTTTTTAATAAACTCAATTACAGAAGGATCGGGACTCATAACCGTTTACCATTTTCTTGA
>JAISXV010000053.1 GCA_031270335.1 Prevotellaceae bacterium
CGATTAAGATTTATAGGATTGTAGGATTAATAGGATTGCCTTAGGACGACACAATAGCATTCCGTCAGGAATGCATCGTTATAAAGAATAATGAACAATGTATAATGTCACCCTTTCAGGGTTTTTACATTATGTCGGGTATGTGTTTTCTATAATAATGGCATCCCTGCGGTCCTTAGTTATCGTTGTGCGTGCTTCTTTCTACCAACATTCCCCTCCTATGGAGGGATGTCCGAACGGACACGGTCAATCACAATTAGGATTCGTAAGATATCCTACGAATCCTAATCGGTTGTGCCTTTATCTTTATATCTTATTAAAACTTCTGAATCTCCATTTTCAATCCTACTCCGTCCCATTGCGTGGGCCATCCGCCGATAATGTTTCCGAGTCTGACGATTTTAATGGCGTGATATCCTTTTGCCAGAGCTATCGACTTGTCGGACTTCACATTTTTCCTGACAGTTCCTTCGTTGTCGATAAGCAGTTTTCCGTCAATCCATAATCCGTCTGCCGCTGTCGAAAAACGATACACCCCGTCGTCTGGGACATTGATGTTCCCCGTCAATACAACGCTAACAAAATCCTCTTCTCCAATTTCGCCGTAGTCGGGGATACGGTATTTTACCTTTCGCAACGATTCTATCTGTTCGGTTTCGTCGGGCGTTTTCCCTTCGAGTTCGGAGACTTTGAAATATTTGCCCTTGTAGTATTCGGCTTTCATACCGGGAGTTACTTCGGAAGCGGTTGCCGGAGCATACGTCTGTTTGTCGAGCGTGATTGTCCTGACAACGCTCATTTTCCCCGAAGGAAGCGCCGAACGGACTTTCAGAACAGCGTTTTCGGAAAATTTCAACGGAGCGGTATATTCTTTCGAATTGTCAGCCGTCGGTTCTTCCATATTAGTGGTGTACAGGATTTTTACCGGACGTGTCGTTTTCAGTTCTACAATGGCGCTATCGACAAATGCAATGAAATCGGACGATGATTTCGGCTGTTCGGGTATTGGAATGTGATAGTTAATCCCGTGTCCGTCTAAACGAACCAGCTGATTTTCGATGCGGCGTTCGAAGTCCTTGTAATCCTTCTGTTCCTTCCGGCTCCATGTTACTTCTGCCAAAGCGATTATCCGCGGATAAGTCATATATTCCGTCTGTTCGGGGACGTAGAGATATTCACCCCAAACATTTGCCTGAGCGCCAAGTATATGTTTCGCCTTATCCTTGTCGAGCCCTTCGGGTACAGGTTCATAACTGTATGTTTTTTCCAGAGTTGTATATCCGCCTATTGAAGTCGGTTCGACCATCTGATCGCCCTGATAATGGTCTAAATATAGCCATCCTCCCGGCGTCATAATAACGTCGTGTCCCATGTTTGCGGCGTTGATACCGCCCTGTTCGCCTCGCCAGCTCATCACAGTCGCCGACGGCGCCAGTCCGCCTTCGAGGATTTCGTCCCATCCTATCATCTTCTTATTGTGTTTCAACAACACCTGCTCTATCCTGCCGATAAACCAGCTTTGCAGTTCGTGTTCGTCCTTCAACTTTTCCTGCTTGATGCGCGCCTGACATTTAGGGCATTTCTCCCATCTGCCTTTCGGACATTCGTCGCCTCCGATGTGGAAATAGTCGCTTTCAAAAAGCGGTATCACTTCTTCGATAATGTCGGTCAGGAAGGTGAAAGTAGCGTCGTTACCTGCGCAATACACGTCGTTCGACACGCCCCAGATGTTCCGCACTTCGAACGGACCGCCCGTACACGAATATTCGGGATACGCCGCCAGCGCCGCTACTCCATGTCCGGGAAGTTCGACCTCAGGTATCACCTCGATAAAACGTTCTTTTGCATACGCAACGACTTCCTTAATCTGCTCATGCGTATAATAATACGGACCGTAAACATTGCCTTCGCCTTCGGTGCGTTTGACGCTCGCCGAGTTCAGTTTCGGATACTTTTTACTTTCGATACGCCAGCCCTGGTCTTCCGTGAGATGCCAGTGGAATTTGTTGATCTTGAACATTGCCAGAACATCTAACTGTTTTTTGATGTAATCGACGTCCAAAAAATGACGGCAAACGTCAAGATGCTGTCCGCGATATTTGAAGCGCGGTTCGTCTTTGATTGACACATTCGGTATTGTCCATGCAGTTTTCACAATCTCAGGACTTTCGATTTCAGCCGGAAGCAGTTGCATGAGAGTCTGCAGACCGTAAAATACGCCCTGTGGCGTTTTGGCTTCGACTGTGATTCCGTTGCCTGTGACGTCGATTGTGTAGCCTTCGTCGTTCAGTTCCATAGCGGAAACGATATTGACCGCAATATAGTTTCCCGAAGGTTTATCCTGTTGTTTCAACAAAGAATAACCCGTCGAACGCCGGATTTTCGAGATAAAAAAATCGACAACCTTCCCTGCAGGCTCATCTTTTACCACAAAAACGGTGGTGTTTTTAAGAGTGAATTTTCCGTCTTTCTGCATCAGTTCCATTGGTTTTGGCGTGATGTTAATTCCCTGATTGTAAGATTTATCATCTGTCTTACACGATATTATCGAAACCGATAATAATAAAATGAATAATGTTCTAAATGTACGCATATATCAATATTTTAAGATGCAAAGATAATCAAAATTTAATCAGAATTACAGAAATAGCCACTAATGCACGAATTAATACAAATAAATTCGTGCAATTTGTGGCAAAAAAATTCGTGCAATTCGTGGCAAAAAAATCGAAATTCAAAATAATCATGTACCTTTGCGGCATATTTTAAAGGATAACAGTCATGGAAAAAAAGAAAGGGAAACGCCTGCCTTACGGCAATACGAATTTCGAAAAACTTCGAACCGAAAATTTTGTGTATATCGACAAAACACGGTATATCGAACTGTTAGAAAACGAAAATAACGATAAACTGTTTTTTACCCGTCCGCGTAAGTTCGGGAAAAGTTTGTTTCTTTCGACGTTGTCGTACTATTACGACCTCAATCAGGCGGATAAGTTCGAACAACTCTTCGGCGACCTGTATATCGGAAAACATCCTACTCCCAGAAAGAACAGTTATTTGGTTCTTAATTTTAAATTTTCGGGACTGGATACTACGAATGAGGAACGTTTTATGGTTTCTTTTTCACAGAAAGTGCAGGAATTTGTTTATGGCTTTTTGAAAAGATACAGCCATCTTTTTCCGGATGGAGATATATACTGTAAACAGATCGACGACCAAAAGCCGGGCGTCGCTTCCTTATGGAAAGCATTTAATGCTGCAGAATCTGCCGGTAAAAAAATCTATGTCATCATTGACGAATACGACCACGTCGCCAATGACCTTATTGCTATGGGAACTTACAAAGGCGACGATATGTATCGTAATCTGATTTGGGCAAATGGCGTTATACGTGATTTTTACGAGACATTAAAAGAGGGCTGCGACACTGTGATTGACCGTATTTTTCTTACCGGAATTACTCCCGTGATGCTCGACGATGTAACAAGTGGCTTTAATATTTCCAATAACATTTCGCTTAAGCAAAAATACAATGAAATATTGGGATTTACAGAGGAAGAGGTAAATATTCTGATGGAAGAAATCGGCATTGAGCGGAATATGGTTAATGTCAATATGGAATTTCTGTACAATGGCTATCGTTTTCATGCAGATGGCGAACACAGAATGTATAATCCCTCAATGATGCTTTATCTGTTCGACCAGATACAAAGTGAAGGAAAGACTCAAAACATTATCGACGACAACCTTAAAATGGATTATGGACGCGTGAAACGTTTGATTA
>JAISXV010000085.1 GCA_031270335.1 Prevotellaceae bacterium
GGCATTAAACAGTCAATAGCACGAAAAACCGGTATTCCGACTACACGAAGCGGTATAGAAAGAAAAATCGGTAAAGGAATATTGCGCTTTCTACAAAGTAGAATAAAATAATGATTAGAGAATTTTCTTTATCAAATCTCTATAAGCCTGATATTTCGCCCGATATATTGCCGTATATTCGGGATTCGGTTCATAGCGTTTATCGATAGCGGTCATAGCCTCTACAGCCTGTTGGAAGCCGGCGTGGTATTTGGTTGCAATCGAAGCGGACATAGCCGCTCCCAAGGCTCCGAGTTCCGAGCCGGCGGGCGTTTCGACCGGTATCCCGATACAGTCGGCAAACATTTGACACCATACCGGATTTCGCGCCGCCCCGCCTGTCAAACGGATGACTTCGGGAAAAGCGCGGAATTTCAACAACCGTTCAATGTGCTGATAATGTGAAAAAATCACGCCTTCGAATATCGCGCGTAACATTTCGGCGCGTCCATGAGCGGCGTCCAACCCGAAAAATCCGCCTTTCAGATTTCCGTTGTTACATCCGTAGAGGAAGGGCAAAAACAACACCTGCGATGTTGGTTTCGTTCCCGACACCATGTCTGCGATATGCGCATAGAAGCCGTCGCCGAAAGCC
This sequence comes from Prevotellaceae bacterium, assembly GCA_031270335.1. Classification (GTDB taxonomy): domain Bacteria; phylum Bacteroidota; class Bacteroidia; order Bacteroidales; family UBA932; genus JAIRLF01. The sequence goes on from JAISXV010000085.1 coordinate 635, forward strand.
ATACGTTCGTGAGCAAAGAACGTTTCCAGAAACCATTCGAGATTGCCCGCCGAGGTCGGGCTGCCTTCCAGCATCAGAAACCATCCGGGAATAACGTAACGGCTTGTCATGAAAAGGTCTTTGTCCACCAGAGGCAGACGGTCGATATACTGATTGTTACCCCATGTTCCGGCGACAATCGAAAACTGTCCGGGATTCAGTATCCCCGACGAAAGCGCGCAGGCGTCGATGTCGAACATTCCGCCGGCAACGGGAGTTCCTTGTTGCAATCCGGTTAGAGTGGCGGCTTCGGCAGTGATATATCCCGCTGTTTCAGCCGATTCGACTAATGGGGGAAGCCATGGCGTTATCTCCGGCAAACCGTAAGCTTCCGGCACAGAGGCGTCGTAAGCGACATTCACCACGTTCATCAGACCCGTTCCCGACATATCCGTTATTTCCGCCCGTCGCTCGCCTGTCAGACGGTAGCGGATATAATCTTTTACCATAAGTATCGTTCCGATATTGCCGAACACCTCCGGTTCATTGTCTCTGATCCACGCCAGCAGTGGAGCCGGCTGAGCCGCCCACAGACTTTGCGCCGTCTTTGGCAGAACTTGTTCGTCGATGTGATTTTCACGCCATTTGTCGATATATGACTGCGCCCGTTCGTCGCTCGAATTGATTCCGTTACGCAGAGGTTTACCGTGACGGTCGAGGAGATACAGCCCGTTTCCATGTCCCGTACACGCAACGCCCTGTACCTGCGAAGACGAAATTCCCGCCTGCGCTATCGCCTGACGTATAACAGCAGCAGTATCCGTCCAGAGACGTTCCATATCGCGCTCGCTCCATCCCTCGTGCGGCGTAAGTTGCTGAACACGACAGGTTGCGACCGATATTTCTTTACCGCGAGCATCGTAAATGGCAGCTTTTGACATGGTGCCGCCATTATCAATTCCCAAAAAATATGCCTGTGTCATGACGTTTTTCTTTTTTCCTGTTTGAAAAACAAATAGAACAGTATCGCCACAATCACCGAAAAGACTGTTGTTATTGCGAAAATCGTATTCCAGTCGTACACTGCTTTTCCGGCAGCATCGACGGTTTTGTTGAGACTGATTAACTGTCCGCAGACAAAGTTTCCCAGCAACAACGCCACTCCCCATATCAGGAACGAAAGCATCCCTTGAGCCTGCGCACGCAAGTTTTTCGGCGCTTTACTCTCGGTATAAACCTGTCCGCCGACGAAAAACAGTCCGAATATCAGTCCGTGGAAGAGGATACCTGTGATGTAATAAGCATTAACGTCGGACACAACGCCCAGATAGAACGCCAGATAACGTGCAATCAAAGCGATTAATCCTATAGCCAGCGCATTTTTGAGACCTACCCGCATGATGATTGTGGTTGCGAAAAAGAGGAAAAACAGTTCAACAACCTGTCCCCAGTTCATAGTGACGGTAATGTATTTGAACTGACGATCCTGCAAAAACTCCGAACCGAAACTGTAGTACAGTGCAAAAGCCAGCATGGCAGCAGCCGAACAGGCAATAAACATGCGATAATTTCTGTCGCGTAACAGCAGAAAAGCATCAAGACCAAGCAGTTTACGGACAGATATTTTTTCGTTGCTTTTATTTGGCGGAGTGTCGGGTAAAGTGAGAATATTCAGCAATGCCGCAACCGCCGCAACTGCGCTGCCACAAAACAATGGAATGTTACTGCCATCGAACACTTCGATTTTGAAGACTTTAACCGCTGCAAGGCTGAACAGTCCCGAAGTAATCCATCCAATACTTCCAAACATCCGGATACGTGGAAACAATTCGGGTTTGGCGTGCGTCATAGCGATGCTGCTTGTCAGGCTCCATGTAGGCATATAGCAGAGCATGGCTATAAAAATGGATACGAATATCCACAAAAAATCATTGGATAATCCTGCAACAAGCAGAAACAATGCGGTCAACAGGTTCAATACAGCCAGAACTTTCTGCGCCGACAAATACCTGTCGGCAAAGGCGCCAATCATGGGCGATACCATCGAGCCTGTTGCCATCGAACTTAGTATTAAGGCTTTCATACTGCCTTCTACTCCCTTATTAGTGAGATATGCCGCCAGCGGAACCCACCATACCGCTACCAGCATAAATTGCATCAGCATCATCGTAGCGAGGGAAATGTTTTTTATTACTGTACTGTCTTTCATTATAAATTAAATCCTCCTATATCGCAGTTTAATAAATGTTTACGTTTCATAATAAATACTTTTTACCTGTTTTTAATAACACAAAATTACAATATTGTTTTGACAAAATAAAAAAATCATAATATGTTTTTGATGTATTTAAGGAATAATGTGTAATTTGCGCGAAGACGTCAAAAGAAACTCCTTACGGAACGCTTATCATGAAATGGAAAAAAACGATGACAAAACCCTGTTCGACATTACCATACAGGTGGAATGTACGGCGAGATTACATTGTCCCTTAAAAAATTACGGACAAGAAAGATTTTTTCGTTCATATTCAAAAAATAATTCCTACATTTGCATTCTGTTTAGAACAGGCTGTGGAAGAGTTAAACATCGGATACATTGCCATTTAAACAGACGTTGAATAATTTAATAGATAAAAAAAACAAATTGTACTTATGATAAAGTATATAGCACCTACGCTAACGGCGTTGCACAACGCCACTGAAATAGACATCGAATCGTGTCTTAAACTGTACGACTATCTTATCGAAAACAGGATAGACGGCATCGCGGTCTTCGGGACGTCCGGAGAATTTCCGCACATTTCCCTGACGGAGAAGAAAAAGCTGATTAAAGCCGCCGCTTCGCAGATTAAAAACCGTGTCGAATACGTTGTTGGCACAGGAACGATGAATGCCAGCGAGACTATTGAACTGTCGGAATTTGCGTTCGACAACGGAGCCGACGCTGTGATTATCGTCAGCCCGTATTATTATGGTATGACCGACGACAGCATCTTCGAATACTACTCCAAAGTAGCAAGCGAAGTGAAAGGAAACATTTACCTCTACAACTTCCCCGACAGGACAAGTTACTCTATCAAACCGAAAACCGTCCTCGAACTTGCCCGTAATCACAAGAATATCATAGGAATAAAAGACACAATCCCCGATATGGGACACACTGTCGATATTCTCAAAGCCATAAGACCCGAATTTCCGGATTTTGCCGTGTTCAGCGCGTATGACAACAATTTCGTGTATAACGTATTATCGGGCGGCAATGGATGTGTGGCAATACTGGCGAATATTGCGCCGAAAATGTTTTCCAACTGGGTGAAAGCCGCAAGGGAAAAAGATTTCGACACGCTCGCCGAAATCCAGAAAAAGGTTGACAGGATGATGGATATATTATGGATATATTCGCCATTCCTCTCGACCACGAAAGCTGTTCTGGTCGATAAGGGCATATTCGCAAAAGACTTGATGACGTTCCCGTATCTGCCTTTTCCGGAAGCGAAAAAACAGGAATTGAGAGATTTTATGAAAGATTTTGAATAGAAATTTTATGAAAAAGATAGTAATTCTTGACAGTAATTTGGGAGCCATCGACCTTGAACGAAGCATAGCTGATCAGTATGGTTTTGTGATAGATAAGCCCAAACAGTGCAAAACGGAAGACGATGTTATTTCCGTTGTGAAAGACGCCGACGGTATTATCGTTCAATATGCGCCTGTTACGCGGAAAGTGTTGGATGCAGCGCCGAATCTCAAAGTAGTAAGCGAATACGGTGTTGGCGTCGATAGCATTGATATTGCTGCATGTACCGAAAAAGGTATTGCCGTATGCAATGTCCCCGACTATTCGTATCAGGAAGTTGCCGACCAGGCAATCGCCCTCACGCTTGCTTTGGACAGAGGCGTCGTGGTGTTGGACAAGCAGATACGTAGCGGCAACTACGGTCTGACCGCTGTAAAACCTCTGCATCGCATTGTCGGCAAAGTGTTCGGAGTGGTCGGACTGGGACGTATTGCCCGCGCAGCCGCAATGAAAGCGCGTGGAATAGGATACAAGGTTATGGGAACGGACATTGCCTTTGACCCGGGTATGAGGACGGAAGAAGGAATCGCAGTAGTAACATTCGACGAACTGCTGTCGCAGAGCGATGTAGTGTCGGTGCACGTCCCGCTGATGGAATCGACAAAACATCTGATAAACGCCGCTGTCCTGTCGAAAATGAAGCCGGACGCAATCCTGATCAACACAGCGCGTGGAGGCGTAGTCGATACGGAAGCCTTAATCGAAGCGCTCAAAAACAGGACAATCAGAGGCGCCGGATTGGACGTTTTCGAAACAGAGCCTTTGCCGAAAGATCATCCGCTGATTGCGTTAGACAATGTTGTTCTGACGCCTCATGCAGGATATTATTCCGAAGAATCGCTTTATGAGTTGAAAACCCGTCCGGTACAGAACGCTGCGGACGTGTTGGCGGGCAAAAAACCGCGAAACATTTTGAATTTTGGATTTTAGATTTAAGATTTACGATTTTGGATTTACGATTTATGATTTGCCTTCGGGCGCAAGTAACAATCTAAAAATTAAAATCATAAATTGTAAATAAAAATTGATTATAGATTTACCTTCGGGCGCAAGCAACAATCTAAAATCATAAATTGTAAACAAAAATTGATTATAGATTTACCTTCGGGCGTAAGCAACAATCTAAAATCATAAATCTAAAATCGTAAATAGTAAGTCGTAAATAGAAAATTTTAATTCTTATACAGATATGAATATATTAATTGGTTTATTGATTATTGCAATCGGCAGCATGGGACAAGCAAGTTCCTACGTGCCGATAAAGAAAGTGAAAAAATGGTCGTGGGAATCGTTTTGGTTAGTGCAGGGCGTTTTTGCGTGGCTGGTATTTCCGTTTCTTGGGACTTTGCTTGCTATACCCGAAGGCAGCAGTCTGATTGATGTATGGAGTTCGGGCGGAGCGTTGAAGTCTATCATTTTCGGCGCTTTATGGGGCGTCGGAGGATTGACCTTCGGGCTAAGTATGCGTTATCTGGGCGTGGCGCTCGGGCAGTCTATTGCTCTGGGAACATGCGCTGCATTCGGTACGCTGATTCCCGCACTGTTGAAAGGCGACAATCTCCTTCAGGGTACGGGGCTGATACTTTTGATTAGCGTATGTATCACTCTTACCGGCATTTCGGTTATCGGATACGCCGGAAGTCTTCGTGCTAAAAACATGAGCGAAGAAGAAAAACGAGCCGCTATCAAAGATTTTGCGCTTACAAAAGGCTTGCTGGTCGCCCTGCTTGCCGGTGTGATGAGCGCCTGCTTTGCTCTCGGACTCGACGCCGGAGCGGGAATAAAGAGTTTTACTCTCGACAAAGGAGTGTATCCGCTTTTTGCCGGATTGCCTGTGATATTCCTGATAACACTGGGCGGATTTGTGATTAATGCCGGATACTGCATTTTCCAGAATGTCAAGAACAAAACGTTTAAAGATTACGCTTCTACGACAAATCTGGTGAATAATGTGCTGTTTTGCGCTTTGGCGGGAATATGCTGGTATTCGCAATTTTTCGGTCTGGAGGTCGGGAAGAGTTTTCTGGATTCGTCTCCGGTGCTGCTGGCGTTTTCGTGGTGTATCCT
>JAISXV010000092.1 GCA_031270335.1 Prevotellaceae bacterium
TATTGCGGTTGCGTTGTCTGCCGACGATGCTGCAAGTTGGCTTCCGGGGTTGAATCCGAACCATCCGAGCCAGAGCAAAAACACGCCGAGACATGCCACCGTAAGATTGTGACCGGGTATGGCATTGACTTTTCCGGAACGATATTTCCCGATACGCGGACCAATCACTGCTGCTCCGGCAAGCGCAATCCATCCGCCAACAGAGTGTACGACAGTGCTTCCTGCGAAATCGTGGAATCCGAGTTCTGCCAGCCATCCGCCGCCCCAAGTCCAGTGACCCGACACGGGATATATTATCGCCGAAATAAAGATACAATAAATAAGGTATGCTTTAAATTTCGTCCGTTCGGCGACAGCGCCCGATACGATAGTCGCTGCCGTTGCGCAGAACATGGTCTGGAAAACAAGAAACGCTTCGGGTGAAATATTGCCTTCCCATCCGGCAAAACCGATAATGTCGGGCGAGCCGATCAATCCGGCAATATCAGGTCCGAACATTATTCCGAATCCTATAAGCCAGAACAGTATCGAACCGATGGAAAAATCCAGCAAATTTTTCATCAGGATATTCGCCGTATTTTTCGAACGCGTAAATCCCGATTCGACAAGCGAAAACCCCGCCTGCATCAAAAACACCAGCATCGCGGCAAGCAATACCCACACTGTGTCGATTCCAATTACCAATCCGCCGATTGTGTCGGCAACAGATTCTTCTACAGTTGCCGCGGCGCTCATTATCATGCTTGTATTTAATAAAATATTCATTTTAATTTCATTTAATTTAGTTAATAATTATTTTTCATCTTCGGGTAAATAAAGCGAAATGTCGCCGCGTTCGCCGGTGCGGATGCGGTACGATTCCGTTACTTCCGATACAAATATTCGTCCATCGCCGACTTCGCCCGTCTGCGCCGCTTTCAATATGGCGTTGACAGTCTTGTCAGCGTTTTGACTTCGTACTACAATCGTCAACATTAACCGTTCGATAACGTCGGTATTGTAGATCACCCCACGGTAGATACGCTCTTTGCGGGTCTTTCCCACTCCGCGTACGTCCGTATATGAAAACCATTCGATGTCGGCGGCAAGCAGCGCCTCTTTTACTTCATCGAATTTCGTTTTCCTGATAATTGCTTCAATCTTTTTCATAATTTTACTTTTAATTAATTATTTAAAATGAAAAACCTACTACTAAATGTGACGCATCTGTGGCAGGCGAAAAAATGCACTGCACAAAGAGCGGCACCGAAAATGTCGGAGTAATCTCCAATTTCTTCGTTCCAAGCAACGATATTGACGAAATCCGAAATCCCGTCTCGCCATTTGCCGGAACTAACCACGCCGGAGAATCCCATGGCGCCGCTCCTACCGACGCCGTGAAATCCAGTCCGCCAAGCGAAAAATCATACGCCGCTTCGATATATGTCGAAAACAGCTGTTCCCCGTCCTCGTCCTGATCCATTTTACCGGCGAAGAACGTATTCCACGACAGCGTCAGCGGAAATTTTTCGCCGAACGAAAACGCCAGATTACCCTCGAACAGGTGATTGTCGATGTGATAGTTAAAAAACGACCCTTCAGCGCCGTTCCAGTAATAATCGGTAACGCCTATCGAAAATCCGCCAACGGAGTATCCCAGCGAAAAATCGAGTTCGTACGGCACAGGATTCGACGACACCGATCCCCATGCTCCCAGCGAAAACCCTTTGTAGCCGAGTCCAAGCGAGGGCTGGATACTTGCTCCTACTCCCTGACTTACGCCTCGCCACACGTATTTGCTTACAAGGTCAACTCCTGCCGAAGTTTCCACCTTATCCTGCCCTGTTGCAGGCACTATTGATATAACCACGATTGCCATTGCAATCACAAAACTCTTTATATAATTTATATTCTTCATTTCTTTTTCTTTCTAATTTAATTTGACATAATTTAATTTTTTTTGTGGCATGCAGTCCCACAGTCGCCATTCCTAATTTTACTTTTGTACTTCCCCCACTTTGGGGGTTCTGCGCCTTCGCAAAATTGTACTTACCTATCAGTTTCATGTCTTCTTAACTTTTTAATATCATTTCAAGGCGCAAATGTAAATACTTTTTTTCAAATAACAATCATTTTTTTGAAAAAATTTTAAAAAAAATTGTATTTTATTGATATACACCCCCTATTTTTTAGGGGGGTATGCTAAATTTTTTATGTTATTACGAAAATTTTATGTTATTACCGAACAAAAAATGTTTTTTTTTCATGAATTTGTCATTTTTTAGGGGGTATCTCATGAAAAAAATGTTTTTTTCAACGATACCCCCCTAAATTATTTTTGTATTCGAATTTCATGCTCCATTTCAGGCGCTGGTGTGACTGTACAGTCCTGCCTTTCAGGCAGAAAATAGCTACCAATGTTCCGCAGGTCGTTGACCTGCGGTTATGAAAATCTTGCCTTTCAGGCAATTCAAATAAAATAGGTGGTAAACTTGAATTATATAAATTTAGTATCCTGCAATTGTATGCGTTATTTTCGTGATATTAAGCCCTGTGTTCTGAAAATTTGTCCATTGCCTGTTATACCTTCGATAATTACGGAATACGTAGAATTTGTATCGGCAGTATAGAAATCGAATGTTGCCTGTCCTTCCGAAATTTTGACGTTTGGTTTCCAGAAAATCGTTGTACGTCTGTCGATGCCTGCCATTTGCTCTTCGGTTTCGTATTTGGGTGAATAAAATTCGACGTCTTTGCGATAACCTTTCGGAACTATAGTTTTCATATTGAATTTCACGCCTTTTTTAGGGGTGATGTCGCCGATTTTAGTAGTCAGAATAATAGCTCCGCCAGCGCCTTTTGAACCGAGAACAGCCGCTTCGGCGCCTTTCATTATTTCGATAGTTTCGACGTCCCGAACATTAATATCTCTTAAATCAATACCTTCCCAGATAACGTCGTCAATAATTATCACCGGTGGAGCCGACGAGCCTCGAATAGAAATTTTGTCGCCGATAACCATCACTCCGCTGACAATCATAAGCGCCTGATACAAATCTGTATATCGTTCAAACTTGTCAGATGTTATAACAGTATTCATAATCGAAGAATACAACGATTTTTTTGGCGGTTCGACTTTTTGCCCTGTTATCGTTACTGTTTCCAGAACAATACTGCGCTCCCCGTTTTCGTCGATATATTTTCTGTTCGACTTTTCGATATACTGTAACAGCATACTGTCCGGTTGAAAATCGGGCGCAGCAAACGGCTTTATTTCGGGGAAAGTTTCCTTGTCCACAACGAGTTCCACATAACTGTTTCCTCTTTTGCTCAATGCCTGTACAATATATATAGTGCTGTCGGGAAACTCGAACCCGTTGAAATAGAACCGTCCATTTTCGTCAGACACAGCCATGTCGGCATAATCGGCGTTAAGCGAAAAAATCGACACCGAATTGTTCACATTGGCTTTATTTCCCAAAACCCGTTCGACACTTCCTGAAATTTCCTGTCCCAACTCCATATAATGAACAGGACGGTCGAGCGAATCTTTCAACACTGCCGGGATATTGTATCTTTTCCAGCCCTGAGTGAGAAGGAGCGCATCTATACCTGTCTGGTTCTTAATATAATAATCAGGCGCTTCGATATATCCTCTGATGTCGGAACAGAGCAGCAGGCTTGAAACTATTGTAAACGAACTGTCGGGTAAAATATCTCTGTTGTCGGTGACCGACACCGAAAAATCGCCATCGAGCGGGTTGTTTTCCACATCGGCGACATGAACTTTCGCCGAAACGAGTTCCCGCTTTTTGTAACTTGGCTTGTCTGTTGAGATTGTGGCTTTTGCAAGTTCGTTTTCGTTCAGACAAAAAACCAGACGTTCGCTCACCGGATTCATATTATCGTCAAGCAGAAGAATTTGAGTGATGCCCGACGGAAATATTTTCCTGTCAATCGACAAAATATTCCGGTCAGACTGCCATGCGCCGGAATAAATGATCATTCCTCTGGTATGAACAACCAGATTAAGAGGGCGTTCAACATATTTTTCGCCTTTCATAAGCGAGATATACAGTTTGCTCCTGCTCCAGCTTGTTTTCAGGACGCAGGCATCGGATTTTGCAACAGGAAGTTGAAACCGTTTTGTCGCGCCGGCTTTGTTTGTAAATACGGCATAATACGTCTTTCCCTTCTCGGGAAATACTGAAAATGAATTCATTCCGGCATGTCTCGACTGTATGGATAACATAAGGCTATCATTGTTATCAAAAATATCGCCCGTCACGTCTTCCGAGAGTCCGTTTGTTTTCAGCGCTTTGAACGCTACTTTGCAATGTCCGCCATCAATAAGGTATCCGCCTTCAGGAAAAAACGAAACGTCGAAATCGTTGTCTTCCTTAGGTACGGAAATATATTTTTTAAATCTTTGTCCGTTACTGTCAAATTCAAGATAAACAGTCTGTTGCTTGTCGGGAATTATCCGGAATGAGAAATCTTCCGATGTTTTGGTCAGAAACTTTTTATCAACATCGACATTCTTAATTTTTCCGGTATCGACACGTATCTTTATATTTTCCACATCAACTTCCATATTCCCATAACGATGAAATTCTATCTTCAACGAGCCTTTTTTATCTTTAACATCAAACTTCGGAATAATCTGTATTGACGCTGATTGCGGGTTGGCGACAAACACTTTTTTCTCGAAAAAATAATCGGGACGGTTGCGCATGAAGTTCGTATATGAACGAATCATGTATGTCCCTTCCGCCAAATCGTCCGCCAGAATGATACAGTTGTGAAACATGCTATCGACAGGACGGATTTTATCCAAACTGATTAATTCTCCCGCCGGATTTATCAGTTCGACATAAATATACCGGCTCGAATACGAAGTCCGGTTCAACACAGCATCAACAAGATAAGCTCTGTACCATATCTTTTCGCCTGCAACATAAGTCGATTTATCCGTATGGATATGTATCTTTTCCTGCGGAAAGACTTTTAACTGTTGCAATATTTTTTTCTCAACAGGATTGATTTCATCCTGATTAACACTTGTTTCCTGCCCGAAAAGAGTGAAAGCAAAAACAAAAAAAACAACCATAAATATTGTTCTCATCAGATATAATTTTGCGTCAAAGATAATGCTTTTTTTTGAATATTATTTTTTACCCACTAATCTTGATGCAAAACATTGTTCTATTTCAAAAAGAAGTTGTACCTTTGCAGAAAAAATTTATATCTATAACGAATGAAATAATTGTATGGCAGATTCCACCAAATCAAATATCAGAAAACTGTATTTCAAAGACACATCTTTTGCCAGTCTGATGAAACACAGGATATACAACGTCCTGCTTGTATCGAGCAATTACGACGCATTCATTCTCGAAGAAGACGGACGAATCGACGAACAGATTTTTAACGAATATATGGCGTTAAATCTGCGATATGCGCCGCGTTTCACTCTTGTCGAAACGGAGGCGGAAGCGCAGGTCGAACTCGAAAACAGCAAGTATGAACTGATTATCACGATGTCGGACAGCGAAGGCAACAACATCATCGACATCGCAAAACGAATTAAGGCAAACCACGAAGATATTCCGATAATCGTATTGACGCCTTTCCTGAGGGAAATTTCGCTACGTCTTCACACCGACGATGTAAGCGATATCGACTATGTTTTCAGCTGGTTGGGAAACTCCGACCTGCTTTTGGCGATAATCAAACTCCTCGAAGACAGGATGAACGTGAAGGAAGACGT
>JAISXV010000147.1 GCA_031270335.1 Prevotellaceae bacterium
CCTGCCGGCTGGTTGTTGTTCCATACTATTTCCTTGCCGTTTTGGTTCAAGGTCATCTTTACGGCAAGCAGATGGTCGCCGCCAAGGTTCGGGAAACTTGTGTTGAAGCGGAGTCTTTGCTGTCCGTTTTCATTGAGCGTTACGGTCGATTCGGAAGCGGTCAGCGAAACCTGACTGCCGACTTCTCCGGTATCCTCGTTATAGTCAAACGTCACTTCCTGCGAAGCAAGTCCGTTGCTGATGGCAATCTCCTGTCCTTCCAGTGGGACCCTGTCGGTTACCGGATTTGCAGCATCGTCTCTGTTCCGGTATTCTTCATACGCGGTTATCACCCAGTCATACTGTCCCTGTTTATCGCTGAATACCGGATAGCCAAGCGAATAGGCGACAGTTCCTGCGTTAACCGAGTAGAGATGTACGGTATCGGAAGTGTTCAGCACGGTATTGCTATATACATAGATGCTGTCGCCGAAAGCGCCCTCGGCAGCGCCCAGATCGCGCACCTTGATTACCGGTTCGTTGTAGCGCGTGATTTTCAGGGAATCATGATAGACAAACTCGTGTTTAACGCCGGTACTGTCAACATATTCGGCTGTCAGTTCCGATGAAGGATTGACGTCGAATGTTGTTTTGGAATATTCGAAATCCCATGGGTCTCCGTCGATAAATGTGTCTGTAAAATCAGCTGTTTTGACGTATGTGAGGGTGTAAGGCACCGGAGGCAGCACGGCAAGAAACTCTCCCGTCACGGGATTGGTTTCGATTTCAATCTCGCTGCCCGCAGCCGGATGTTTGAACGTCGTTTTGCTTGTAACTCCTCCGATTTCGTTGTTATCGACAATCGAATCGGCGTCGACGAGGTTGAGGCGATAAACATTGTTAACGGTTTCAAGCCTTACTGTCGCCTGTCCGATATTGGCGCTGCTTAATCCGAATCCTAAGGGTTTATCGGATTGCGGTTTTCCTCCAACCACTTTTCCCATAATCCTTACGGTTGTGTTGTCGGTAAATGTCAGTCCGTTGACGGAAGTCTGGAAATTGTATTTTTCCAGCGAATTTGCCGGGAAACGTCCGCCGTCGGCAAAGACATGTCCATGTTTCGACACGGAGATAAAGTGCGAACCGATAGGAACGTCAACGGTAAATTTGCCTTCCGTATCGGTTTCGACCATTCCGCCGTCCTTGCTTGCCACTAATCCGTCGATGGAAATCTGCACTCCTTCGACCGGATAGCTTGAGCCGGCATAATTTATCTGCCCGCTGACGGGGAAAGAAGATATGTCGGTGAAATTGATGTTGTTGAACACCTTCGAATCGGGACTGAAATACAGTGGCTGATTGTTGGGGTCGAACTGATGTATTCCCAGCGAAGGCAAGAGCGTGTATATCGTTCCTTCGCTTGTGTAGGGGATACTGTTGGTGATGGAATAGTTTCCGTTGGCGTCGGTTACGCCCTTAATAGTGAGATGCGAAGCCGACACGGGAACATTGCTGCGGTTCACTTCTGCGCCTTTGGTTGCATGATTTCCGTTGAAGGCAGTCCCTACGGCTGAGCAGTCGAAGATTGCGCTTTCGGCGGCGTCGATTTCGTCAAACCTGTAATATGCCGCCAGCCCTGATTCTTTCCCGCCGAGTACGCGGTCGTAGTTGAGGGCGATTGCAGAGGAATCAAGGACTGTGTTCCATACGCGCAGGTCGTCGAGGTATCCGGTAAACGATTTTCCGATTATCGTTGCTGCGGTCGGCGTTGCGGCGTCGGCGCTCAGGTTTGTTACATTTGTTGAAACGCTCAATGTTTTTCCAATATATACCTTTATATTATAGCTTTTATAATTGGAAAGTTTTTGAACCGTAACCGTCAGATGAGCATATTCGCCGTTAGCAATGGTAGCAGGAGCCGTTACCGTTGTTGCGGAGTTCGCCATTCTGACACGGATTCTGTTATCCGTTCCACGCGTTACGGTGAGTAAACTGTTCGATACGATGGTGTCGTTTTGCGAAGCGCTGAATTTCAGCCAGGCTTCAAAACTGAATCCGTCGCTGTTAAACAGTTTCGTTCCAGCGGGAATGCTCAGGTAACTGTCGGAAAGCGCGCTGTCAAATTCAAGTTCACGATTGCTGTTCAAGGCATTGTCGGTGGAGACTTTTATTTCGACGTCTTTGACAGCCTGAGAACCGGTGTATGTTACGCGTCCCGATACCGAACCGTAAGGCTGCGAGAAGCCGATGGATACGGGCGACGAAAGACTTTCGATATTGTCGGAACATTGATGCACGCCATCTATCTTATATATATAATATACTCCGGCGTTGATTGCACGGTCGTCGGTTTCGTATTGCAATTTGCCGCGAGTGTGAGCGAATTCTTCGCCAACGATTACATATCCATCGTCGGACTGATCGGCTTCCTTACGCATCAGACGGAACCGATCGAACTCGTCGTAATCTTTTTTCAGCGTCCATTTGATATTGTTTTTATCGGCATAATATCCTTTCGACACGATTATACTCTCAAATTCACGTTTGCCGGTCCTCTGATACAGGTAACTGTTGCTGACTATGTATGTAATAGCGGGTAAAGAGCCGTATTGCAAAATCAGTTCGTAACGTTGCGGAACACAGTTTTCAACTCCATTGACGGACGAAGTATGATATCCGCCTTTGTCTATCGAATCTTTCGGGATGTTTATTTCCGTGCTTGTTCCGGTGGAAACTCTGGTAACTTTGAGTTTCAGAGTGATATTGTCTTTACACTCAAAACCGTCGGCAGCCATGTTCCAGGTCAGACGTGGATAACTGTCAATGCCCTCAGGCTTTATCTCAATGTCGGTCAACTGCTTGAAATCGGTGTTGATTGCCACCGCCCTGTTACGCTGGAAGATAATCACGTTTTGGACGTAATCGAAGAAACTAGTATCGTCCCATTTGGCAAAGGCTCGCTTAATACGGAACTCATAATTTACCGTTCCCTTATTGCGGTCGCTTTCCGGAATGGTGTATGTGTACGAATAATCACTTGTACTGGCCGTAGTCGCCGTGTAACCCGGTACGCCGCTGCTGATTTCTGTCCAGCCTTCATCGCCTTTCTTCACTTCGAGCGTAAAACCTTGCGTGTTTACGTTGGAGGTTGTCGAAGGATTTTTGATATGCCATGTCAGTTTGACTTTCCCGCAGGTTTCGAGCGAGGCGTCGAGACTGTCGGAAAATACACCCGTGCGCTGAGTAATTACGCTTTTGTCCGATCGCCGGACATAAACTGTCTTCCCGTCTGAAACGGATCTGAGCGAATTGAAAGTGAACACACGCCCATTCAGAAAATAATCTTCCGAAGTGACATATTTGTCGTCGAAAGTGACGTTTGAACCCGTTTGGGAGGCAGGTACATAACCAGAACTAGAACGCACCAATTCAATTGTCGTGGCTTCGTCTGCTTTACATGTAAACGAAATCTTTCCTTCCGAGCCGATAAGTCCGCCGGTCATGGAATGGCCTGTCGCCGCGGGCATGGTCACATCTACCTCATCGAAAACGTTGTTCGGGTACATCCATGCACCCGATATATGTTCTACGACCATAATGTTCCTTAGCGAAATTTCGACAGTCCCGAGGTCGGTGACATTAACCACTCCCGGATACCAGTAAAATTCGGCGTAATAGTGATTCTCTGTATAAGGGTCGTCGGCTATACTTACACGGTTGTTCAGATCGTAAGTGTACCAACGATTGTCATCATGAGTAACCGGAATTTCCTTATAATTGCTTGTGCTCGTAACGTAATCATCACACGCTAGGCCAGAACCTAATGCGTACATTGCCAGACGATTCGTGGTCGACGAACTCGTACTGTAAAAGCATAAAGCTGCATAATCATAATCGTTGTATGGAGATATAGAAGGAGTAGTCCAGCCTTCCTGCACAACGCCATTACTGTTTTCCCCGGGGCAGCCGTGGAATATTCTACCTATCTTTGTATTATTGATATAAATCTCAGCCTGTCTAATCCATTCGCTCCGCTCGGTGCCATAATTATCATAAAACATGACTTTAAATTCTATCCGTCCTTTTTCCTCATTCCATGTTACGTCACGGAGAAGGTTGTCGGCAGTAAAAGCGCCGCCAAAATCTTTGGCAAAAACGTTGACACTCAGCACCAACATGCACGCCATAACGAATATTTTCATCAACGACAATGCAGAGACGCCTGTAGAGACGCCTGATGTAGAGACGCCTGATGTAGAGACGCAAAATATTGCGTCTGTACGCTTATCCACAATGTGATTATCCGCGCCGCACTTACTAGATACGCCTGATGTAGAGACGCCTGATGTAGAGACGCAACATGTTGCGTCTGTACGCTTATCCGCAATGTGATTGTCCGAGCCGCGCTTGTCCACGCCGCCCTTCCGCTTGTCCGAGCGCTTGTCCACGACACCCGCTCCCACGACGCCCGCTCCCGAGACGCAATATGTTGCGTCTGTACGCCGTCGTCCTTCCGAGGATTCGCAAATCCTCCTGTTTCTGTTATTAAAACCATTTAGTTTCATAAAAATACTTTTTAACTAATAAATACTTCATTCTTAACTTTATACTCCATATTTCACAGATCATACTTCATACTTCATACTTCATAGATCATACTTCATACTTCATAGATCATACTTCATAGATCATACTTCATACTTCATACTTCATACTTCATACTTCATACTTCATACTTCATACTTCATACTTCATACCTCTTATTCGACTTTTTCAAAATGAATGTCGTTCAACTGCTGTTTCAGCTCCTGACTTGGCGTGAAAATGTATTTCACATCCTTAATCATGTTTACGTTGAAGTCTTCGATGTTGTCGACTCCTTCACTGCTAAAAGAGATTCTCAATGTACCGAGATCCCCGATACTGACACTCTTACTCATCTTCAGGTATTTCGGCGTTACGTCTCTGACACCTTCAATGACGTTCGAAGTGTCGCCCCTCGACATCGAGGAAATGGCGGCAATCTCTTTCGTCACCTCAGCTTTCGAGATTTTCCCGTCGATCACCGGCGCCGCATACCATTTGGTACTACTGCGGTCTTGCGGATTTGCCCGCTGAATTAATTTGTATTTCATTTCTTTTTAAGTGTTTGTGCTCCCGTTGAAGGGGGCTGTTATTATTATTTTTTTTAATTTCATTGTTGTTGTTGTTGTTTTCGATTTCTGGCGATTTCGGTCGATTTCGGTCGACCGGACTCGACCGAAATCGACTGGACTTGACAGCGCCCAGCCGAACCCAGCCGAACCCAGCCGAACCCAGCCGAACCCAGCCAAACCCAGCCGAACCCAGCCGAACCCAGCCGAACCCAGCCGAACCCAACTGGAACCAACCAAAATAGACCCGCCGCTGCGCACGTGAGAAAATTTTGCCGCGCACGTGCGGAGATTTTGCCGCGCACGTAAGAAAATTTTGCCGGACACGTATGTAATTTTTGCCGGATACGTGAGGAATTTTTGCCGCGTGCGTGAGGAATTTTTGCTCCTGTCGTCTTGTCTATCTTTTTATACATCGCATTGATATTTTTGCTGCGACAAAATTACGTTGATTGTTCAAAAAAAATGTTCTGAATTATCATTTAGAACAAACTTTTTTCTTATGTGTTGATTTCTACGCTTATAGAAATTAAAGTTTTTTTTTCACAAATTACGCGAATATCCACGAAATATTTGCGTAACTTATGGATAAAATTTGCGTAATCTGTGTAATTTGTGATTTTTTTTCAACTCCCGATTTTCTTAACTTCTTAGTTCTCAATATAAGGATTGTGCTTGCAATATAAAAATCACGTCTGGCGCGATTTTGATATTGAGTTTCAAAATATCATATTACATTTGGGCTGTAAAAAAGTCAAATATATGATGATGCGAATCTTTTCTATCGGATTTAGTGTAATTGCAGTTTTGTTAGTCAGTATTGCCGTTTCCGGACAGGTTCACGAAGGTTTGGAGATAAAAGACTATCCCTGGCGTATGCATGCGTACAACTATCCCCGTACGCCCGGCGGCGACAGCGTTGTCGTTGCTAAATACAACGAAGTCTGGTATTTTAACACGGACAGCCTCTGTCATTATATGGTCACCGACCGTCGCAGCGTTTACACCGAAGACCTGGTGCATTATTACTACTGGGAAGTACTGACTTATGCCTCAGAACAGCAAATCGAAAATGTCTATCGCACAATCAAAGACGCCGCAAAGAAATACAAATCAACAATATTGAACGACGAAGCCGATTACATGAAAATTCATACACAGTTTTACTCCAAACTGAATTCCGGCGGCGTCACCGACGACGAAGCGGAAGCCGCTGTACACGAAATGCACGAATATATAAAACGGTTTATTTTCAAAAACGATAAAGCCCGACATCTTGAATATCTGGCAGAACCATATAACATGTACCGCGACGTGGGTAACTATGCCAGGATGTTTAATTACATCCCGAGCATAGTCGATTTGCTCAAACAGATAAACCCAAAAGACTATCTGAGCTTTTATTACGTTTACTATCACATCGGTAGCGACTATTATAATTTCCGCGATTACGAGCGTGCCGTCCTTTTCCTGAAAAAAGCGCTGCACGATAAACCGACGCATTTTGCCGACCGTTCCGACTTGCGGGCGCGCCTTGTGCTGGCAAAATATTACGCCGGAATAAATCAGCTCGATTCGTCGGATTACTATTACCGTTCACTGTACGACGATACTAATACTGTGCGTTTTCGTCCGAACTATGATATCTATGCGGCTACCGGTATCGCAAAAAACCTCATACGGCGAGGTATGCACAACGAAGCTATGACGATACTGAAACGCTGGCTGTCCGAAGCAATAAAAGAGCGATTGCGAAACGAAATGTTCGAGATCTATGTCGCAATGGGCAGATGTTTCTTAGCCGAAAAACAACTTCATAGCGTCAAAGAGATGATCGACTCCGTAAACGCCCTGATACAGCAATATCGGAACGTATATTTCCAAAAGGAAAAACTCTACGAACTGATGCTTCACTATTCGCTGGAAACCGGACAAACGGATATGGCGTACCGGTATTCCGATTCGATGAAGATGGCGCGCAACATCCACGAACAAAGAACTGACGCTATGATTATCCTGCGCTCAGAACAGGAGGTTCACGAAGCGAAAATCGCCGCCAATAACGAACAACAACAACGTCAAAAGATTCTATTCCAAATATCTGTTGTAATTATTCTGCTGATTCTGATTGCTTTAACTGTTATCACGTATCTCTACCGTCAAAAACACAAAGCATGGAACGACCTTGTTCAGAAAAACCTTCAATGGGCAAACCAAAATAATTACAATTACGAAACGCTCGACGGTACCGGCGACGCCGCTATCAGCAACATCGTCAGCAACAAATCCACGCCAACAGCCGAAGACCATAAAATCCTCGAACAGGTACACTTGCTTATGCTTAAAGGCGAATTTAAAAACAGCAAATTGACAATCGAAACGCTGGCAAAAAAAATCAATGCCAACAGAAACAGCCTTTCTCATGCTATCAACGTCGTTACCGGTAAGAACTTCAATGTGTTTATCAATGAATACAGAATCAAGGAGGCGTTGAAGCTGATCTCCAAAAACCGAAATCTGTATATCGACGAACTGTTCGAATTAGTCGGGTTTCAAAGCCGGACACCATTCTATATGGCTTTCAAACAAATCACAGGACTGTCACCAAAAGAATTTAGAGACAAACTGAATTGAGAATTGAGAATTGAGAATTGAGAATTGAGAATTGCTGATTTACGATTGTTGATTTACGATTTTATACAGTTAAAGCAAACCATAATGACCCCGTCATTGCGGGCTTGACCCCGTCATTGCGGGCTTGACCCGCAACCTCTTTTGTGCAGAGGATACTGAAACAAGTTCAGAATGACGGATTGTGGATTTTTTTGCCAAAGTTTGACGCAATTTGAAAAGTTAGATCCTAATCGTGATTGCTTTTTCTGCTGCCTGCTACCGACATCTCATCCCTCCGTGATTTTGTTGTCGTTGTTGTGAAAATCCGATTCCCTGCGCAGGACGCGTAAAGACGCAAAATTTTGCGTCTCTACGATGATGATGATGATTGTTTACGAAACGGTTTGGCATTCCGTTAGGAATGTGTCGCTCGGTAGAAAACGGTTTTTGGTTTCTCCTCTTGCATTCCGTTAGGAATGCATCCTCCGGTAAACAATTTGAATTGAGAATTGTCACCCTTGTTAATAATCTCTATCAGGATGCATTCCTGTCGGAATGCAGGATTGTGAGGAGAATCGTTTTTCTCCCGAGCGATGCATTCCGAACGGAATGCTGTTGTGACACCCGAAGGAAATCCTATTAATCTTTAACTGTTAAGAGTTACCGGACGACGACTAAGTTAATAGTTAAGAACTAAGAGTTAAGAGTTATTGGACGACGATTAAGATATTTTCATACCTCATACTTCATCGTTCATACTTCATCGTTCATACTTCATACTTCATCGTTCATACTTCATACTTCATCGTTCATACTTCATACCTCATACCTCATACCTCATACTTCATACTTCATACCTCATCGCTCATACTTCATACCTCATCCCGTCTTTTGTATCTTTGACAGTTATACCCATGTTATTCAATGCGTCTCTGATTTTGTCCGAAGTAGCGAAGTCTTTGTCCGTTTTTGCTTTTTGTCGGAGGTCGAGGATAAATTTGATGAGGTTATCTGTCAGTTCGGTATTTGATTTTTCTTCCTTTTTCAGTCCTAAAATATCGAATATCACAGAATTGTATAGTTTAGCAAGCGTTTCGATATCTTCTTTGGTCAGACTTTCCTTTCCTTCGTTGACAGAGTTGATGATACGAACGCCTTCGAACAGGACAGAGATGGCAACAGGACTGTTAAGGTCGTCGTTAAGCGCTTCAAAACAGTCTTTTTCCAGCGAACTGATATCAACGCTTGAGACGTTCGACGGTTTCAGAGCGCTTAAAGTATCGCATGCTTTCAACAGCCGGCTCAGACCCTTTTCGGCAGCCTGCAACGCCGCGTTCGAAAAATCCAGAGTACTCCTGTAATGAGCCTGAAGAATGAAGAAACGTATTGACATTGGGGTATATGCCTGTTCCAGCAACTTGTGATTTCCGGCAAAAAATTCCGCAAGCATGATAGAATTACCCAGCGATTTTCCCATTTTTTGCCCGTTTACGGTAATCATATTGTTGTGCATCCAGTACTTGCAGGGCGTATCGCCGTTAGCGATCTGCGACTGAGCAATTTCCGATTCGTGATGCGGGAAAAGCAAATCCATTCCGCCGCCATGGATATCGAATTTGTCGCCGAGATACTTTCGTCCCATTGCCGAACATTCGAGATGCCAGCCCGGAAAACCCTCGCTCCATGGCGCTTTCCAGCGCATAATATGTTCGGGTTGCGCCTTTTTCCACAAGGCAAAATCGACGCTGTTCCGTTTCTCTTCCTGACCTTCGAGATTTTCCCGCGTAGTCGATAAAAGGTCTTCGATTACCCGTCCCGAAAGTTGCCCGTAACGGTATTGTTTATTGTACTTTACGACGTCGAAATAGACCGAGCCGTTGACAGTGTATGCAAATCCGGCGTCGAGAATCTGCTTCACCATGTCGATTTGCTCAATGATATGTCCCGAAGCGTTGGGTTCTATGCTTGGACGACAAACATTCAGCTCGTCCATCATATCATGATAACGGTCGGTGTAATACTTTGCAACCTCCATCGGCTCAAGCTGTTCAAGCCGCGCTTTTTTCAGCAGTTTATCATCGCCGCTGTCGGCGTCGTTTTCGAGATGTCCTACATCGGTGATATTCCGGACGTAACGGACTTTATATCCCGAAAATTTCAGATACCGGAACAACAAATCGAAAGTAATTGCCGACCGTGCGTGTCCTAAATGCGGATCGCCGTAAACAGTCGGACCGCAAACATACAAACCAACATTCGGAGCATGCAAAGGCGAAAACTGCTCCTTTTCTCTTGAAAGACTGTTATATACAAATAGTTCTCCCATTATAATCCATTAAAAAATACCGTACAAAGGTAAATATAAATCTCGAATTAAAAATAAATTAATACTTTTGCGCCGGATTTAGATATTAAATTTTAAAGATTATGAGACTTATTATTCAACCTGATTACAAGGGTGTTTCGCAATGGGCGGCAAATCATATAGCGTCAAAAATCAACGCTTTTGCTCCAACAAAAAACAATCCGTTTGTTCTGGGACTTCCCACCGGCTCGTCGCCGTTGGGCGTTTACAACGAACTGACGGCGCTGTTCAAAAAAGGCAAAGTATCGTTCGAAAACGTCGTGACTTTCAATATGGACGAGTATGTCGGGATTCCCGAAAATCATCCCGAAAGTTATCACAGTTTTATGTGCGACAATTTTTTCGAGCATGTCGATACCCGTCCCGAAAACATCAATATCCTCAATGGAAATGCGGCAAATCTCATTGCCGAATGTGAGCGTTACGAAGACAAAATCAAGAGTTACGGGAAGATACACCTGTTTATGGGCGGCGTCGGAGTTGACGGGCATATTGCGTTCAACGAACCGGGGTCTTCGCTGTCGTCGCGAACAAGAATCAAGACGCTCACAAAAGACACAATCATAGCCAATTCGCGCTTTTTTGGCAACGATGCAAACGCTGTTCCCAAAATGGCTTTGACGGTGGGTGTCGGCACAATCATGGATTCCGAAGAAGTCATGATTATTGCCAGCGGTCACAACAAGGCTCTCGCTCTGCAACATGCGGTCGAAGGTTCAATCAACCATATCTGGACAATCAGCGCGTTACAGATTCATCCAAAGGGAATTATCGTGTGCGACGAGGCGGCTACCATTGAGCTTAAAGTAGGTACCGTAAATTATTTTAAAGATATCGAATCGCTTTAAATATCACACAGTTATTCTATGAAAGTGTTGAATCTGGAGAATATCGAAATTACCGGCTGGGCGGCGGGCGGCAAGGCTATCGCCAAAGTTGATGACATGGTGATTTTTGTGGAAAACGCTATTCCGGGCGACGTCGTCAATATGAGAGCGTTTAAGAAAAAGAACTATGCCGAAGGTCGTGTTACAGAGATCGTTCGTCCTTCGCCGACGTCGCAGGAGCCGTTCTGTTCGCATTTCAACGATTGCGGAGGATGTGTGAGCCAGAGGATTCCGTACAGCGAGCAACTGGAATACAAGGAACAGCAAGTCAAAGACCAGTTAGAGCGTATCGGCGGAATCGTATCGCCTTTGGTGCGAACGATTTTGCCTTCGGAAAAAACTGTTTTCTACAGGAACAAGCTGGAATTTACTTTTTCGAAAAAACGCTGGCTAACTGCATCGGAGACAGGTAATAATCACGATATTGATACTAACGCGCTCGGATTCCATGTTTCTGGACGATTCGACAAGGTGCTGGACATTGAAAAATGCTGGCTGCAGAAATCGCCTTCGAATGAAATACGACTGAAAGCCAAGTCTTACGCGTTAAGTAAAGGATACGAATTTTTCGACCTCAAAAACAAAACCGGACTGTTGAGAAACCTGATTATCAGGACAACCACAACCGGCGAACTGATGGTTACGGCAGTGTTCGGATGTAGTGACGAAGAAAAACAGACGGATTTCATGGAAATGCTGCGACAGAGTTTCGATATAACTTCGTTGAACTATGTCATTAATACAAAGGGAAATGACAGCATCAACGATTTGGACGCCGTCTGTTATTCGGGAAAACCGTATATCGAAGAAAAAATGGAAAATCTGATTTTCCGTATCGGTCCGAAATCGTTTTATCAAACAAATTCGGAACAGGCTTACAATCTGTACAGTATAGTCCGGAAATATGCCGGTCTCACAGGAGTCGAAACAGTTTACGACCTTTATACCGGAACAGGCACTATTGCTGTTTTTCTTGCAGGGCTGTCGAAGAAAGTCGTTGGAATAGAATATGTTCCCGAAGCGATAGAAGACGCGAAAATCAATTCGGCGGTGAACGGAACAGATAATACCTCGTTTTATGCGGGCGACATTAAAGACGTTCTGAACAAAGATTTTATACAAACCAACGGCGTTCCGGACGTTGTGATACTCGACCCGCCAAGAGCCGGACTTCATCCCTCTATTCCGAAAATATTGCTGGAAGCCGCTCCCGAAAAAATAATCTATGTCAGTTGCAATCCTGCTACTCAGGCACGGGATATTGC
>JAISXV010000176.1 GCA_031270335.1 Prevotellaceae bacterium
TATTATTAATTAAAAAGTTAAAAAATTATGGCAGATGTTGCAGCAAAAGTTAAGTCGATAATCGTTGAAAAACTGGCGGTTGACGAAAATGAGGTAACTCCTACAGCAAGTTTCACGAACGATTTGGGCGCTGATTCTTTGGACATTGTAGAATTGATTATGGAATTTGAGAAAGAATTTGGAGTATCGATTCCTGATGAGGATGCGGAAAAAATTGTTACGGTAGGCGATGCAGTCGCTTATATCGAAGGTCAGATTGCTTAACGAGAAAGTAGAAGTCACAAGTGTAATTTAAAACAGTTTGGTATTTTTATGTATAAACGAGTAGTTATTACAGGAATAGGGGCAATAACCCCCTTAGGGAACAACATTAAGGAGTATTCGGAAAATTTATTTGCCGGAAAAAGTGGTGCGGCTCCTATCACTCATTTTGATACCACAAAATTCAAAACCAAATTCGCTTGTGAGGTAAAAGGTTTTGATGTTGCAAGTTATCCCGATATCTTCGACCGTAAAGAAGCGCGAAAACACGACAGGTATTCGCTTTTCGCAATGGTCGCATCGGAGGAAGCAATTATTGATTCCGGGCTGGATTTCAAGTCGATAGACCCAAGTTCGGCAGGAGTGATATGGGCTTCAGGTATCGGGGGAATCGGGACATTCTTCGAGGAAGTGAAGGGCTACGTCTTAGGTGATGGTACACCGAGATTTAGCCCTTTTTTCGTTCCCAAGATGATTTCCGATATTGCCGCCGGACATATCTCAATCCGTCACGGGTTGAGAGGTCCCAATTACGCAACCGTATCGGCTTGTGCATCTTCGAATAACGCTATTATCGACGCATTCAATCTCATCCGCATGGGAAAAGTGAAGATAATGGTTACCGGAGGCTCGGAAGCGGCAATTAACGAACCGGCAATCGGCGGATTCAATTCCTCACAGGCTTTGTCCACGCGTAACGACGACTGTCTGACAGCCTCACGTCCCTTTGACAAAGGTCGCGACGGGTTTGTAATGGGCGAAGGCGCAGGAGGATTGATACTTGAGGAATACGAACATGCGAAAGCACGCGGAGCAAAAATCTATGCCGAAATAGCCGGCGGAGGAATGTCGGGCGACGCTTATCACATAACCGCTCCTCATCCCGAAGGTCTTGGCACTATTGCAGTTATGTATCAGGCAATAGACGACGCAGGATTAGCTCCCGAAGATGTAGATTATATTAATGTTCACGGCACATCGACTCCTCTGGGAGATATCGCCGAGCTTAATTCTATCAAAAAAGTTTTTGGCGAACATGCGTATAATCTGAGTATCAGTTCGACAAAGTCGATGACCGGTCACCTTCTTGGCGGAGCAGGCGCAATCGAAACCATTGCTTGTGTCTTGGCTATGCAAAACAATCTTGTTCCTCCTACCATAAATTTCCACGAAAAAGATGATCAAATCGATTATAACCTGAACCTTACGTTGAATAAGGCTCAGGAAAAGGAAATCAAGGTAGCGTTGAACAATGTTTTTGGGTTTGGCGGACATAATGCAACTGTTTTACTGAAAAAGATGTAGGTTATGAGTTTTTCCGGAATTCGCCGTGAGCTGAATTTCTTGTTATCGAAAGATAAAGATAGGGAATTCCGTAAGGAACTGAAACATTTGCTGGGAACATTGCCCGGCAATGTGGAATATTACAGGTGCGCATTCACTCACCGTTCGGCTACAGGAAGTAAAAAAACCGGGCATAACGAGCGTCTGGAGTATCTCGGTGATGCTATGCTTGGCGCTATTGTTGCTGATTATCTGTACGAAAAGTATCCTTCGCACGAAGAAGGGCTTTTGACCAAAATGAGGTCGAAATTGGTGAACAGGATTACTTTGTTGAATGTGGGAAAAACAATGAACCTGGATAAATTCCTTGTATCACAGGTTAATATCGGCGTCGAGGGCAAATTCATATTAAGTAATATGGTTGAAGCTCTCGTCGGCGCCGTATATCTTGATTTGGGATACAAATACGCAAAATATTTCGTAGTAAATATCCTGCTTAAAGATTTGTTGAACAGCGATATCGAAAATCTCGAATACGACTTCAAAAGCAAAATCCTCGAATGGGGACAAAAGCATAAACAGGATATATCGTTTGTGTCACAGCAAAATAACGACAAGGAAACGAATCCCGTATTTTTCTCCGATATACTTATCGAAGGAATCGTCGCCGGAAAGGGAACAGGTTATACGAAAAAAGAATCGGAACAAAACGCCGCAAAAGACGTCTGGAAAAAATGGGAAAACATTGATAATTAAAACACAAAACTGATTAGGATTATGATAAAAAGATTACAGAATAATATACGAGATTCGAAAACAGTGCGTTGGATGGTATTGCTGTGTCTTGCCATTCCGATGTTCGGCTCGTATTTTTTCGACGACATGTTTTCGATGGTAAGCCAGATTTTCAACAACCCCGGATTACTCGAACTCGGCTGGGATTCCGAAGATTATGGCTTTTATGGCGGCGCTTATTCCTCGCTTTGCGTATTCGGCGGACTGATTGTCTGCGGAATGCTGCTCGACAAATGGGGCGTCCGTTTTACGGGAACGTTGTTTGTAACGTTGATGACAGTCGGCTCAATGATTGTCGTTTATGCTTTGTCGCCGGCATTCCCGGAAAGCGTTGTCGCCGATTTTGTCGGGGAGACGCTGGGCTTTGCAAAACCGTCGCTGGCAACGGCTTATGCCGGATGCGCTCTGTTTGGTCTCGGCAGCGAAATCGCAGGCGTCGCAGTAACGAAATCTATTGCCAAGTGGTTTAAAGGCAAGGAACTGGCTCTGGCAATGGGCTTGCAGTTGGCTCTGGCTCGTCTGGGAACGGCAATAGCCTTACTTCTCGCTCCAATGGTAATTGTCGCAAAACAAAACACTTCCATCCCTCTGACAGAATCGAACAACATGTCGGAAATCGGGCTGTTTTTGATGATCATCGGGTTCATTACATGGTTCGTGTTTATTTCGTTCGACAAAAAATCGGACAAACAAGCCGCTGTTTCCGGCTCGGACAACGAAAACGACGACGATAAATTTCAATTTTCCGATGTCTGGAAAATACTTACCAACAGACATTTCATACTGATATCGCTGTTGTGCGTGTTTTTTTATTGCTGCGTCAATTCGTTCAAACGGTTTGCAGCGGCGATACTTGAACCGCGTTTTGGCGAAGTCGCTGTTTCACTGTTTGGCGTTGAGTTTCAGACTTCGTCGATAATGGCGATTTTGCTTCCGGTGTTTACTATCGTCTTCACTCCGCTGTTCGGCTCGACAATGGACAACAAAGGAAAAGCAACAAAATGGCTGATGGTCGGCTCGGTGGTCATACTTTGCGCACATCTCGTGATCGCTTTCGCTCCGGGAATACAACTGTTTGGTTTCGTAGGACTTTCGTTACTCGGAATAGGATATTCGCTTGTTCCTGCCGCAATGTGGCCCTCGGTGACGAAGATAGTTCCCGAAAGTAAACTTGGTACGGCTTATTCGCTTATTTTCTGGATTCAAAACATCGGTCTGATGCTGGTTCCGATAGCAATAGGAAAAATTTTCGTCTTGACCGATTCATTGCCGGCAGCAATATATTCGGAACTGGTTTTCATCGCTCTGGCTTGTATCGCTATCGTGATTTCGCTCGTCCTGAAAAAATCGTCGCAGAATCGCCCCGAACTGAAACTCGACGAACCAAATAAGGAGAGATAAAATTATCCACGAATCGTGGATAAATCTCAGTTAGTTATGTCCGGCGTCAGTATTATTTTTATTGTGTACGATTTACCTGCACGACAATTGTCGGAATTGTCAATACTGTTGGACGCAGGCGTATAAGGTGACGGTTACCTTTTCCCTGAACTGTTTGAACATAGAACAGGCGCATGGACAAGGCATTTATCATTTTCTGTTTCAGGATAATGTCATCGAAAAATCTTTGTGCACAAATATGATACTGCCGGTATAGACCACAAAGCAGAACAAAAACAAGCCATTTGCGGATAAAAACACCTGCAAAAAACTTTCTTTCCCAACACTCGGACAATTTTCGACAAACCATAGACAAACCATAGCGATGCTCTCACCTTATCAAAAAATGCAGCCGGTTATGAAGATTCACTTCCGCCATTCCGCCGTCAATATCAAGGTATAGCAAATTCATTTCGGGATAGAACTGTTTCAGCCGGCGTTCT
>JAISXV010000192.1 GCA_031270335.1 Prevotellaceae bacterium
CCTCAATTTCTTCCGGAGATGTTCCTACAGCTAAAAAATTCCCTTGCGCATCGACCAGAAATTCGCCACCGCCGGCATTGCCCACCCCGAATTTTGTCCATATCCCATTTTTGTCGTTCAATTCCAACAGATTTATCCACGGATAATTATCTTTATCCAAGGCATTGAGCATTGATTCCTTTGTTTGTTCACGCGCTATGCCGACTACCGTAAATCCTTTGTCTTTATACGTTTCGTAAATC
Organism: Prevotellaceae bacterium; assembly: GCA_031270335.1. Taxonomy (GTDB): domain Bacteria; phylum Bacteroidota; class Bacteroidia; order Bacteroidales; family UBA932; genus JAIRLF01. The sequence continues at coordinate 243 of JAISXV010000192.1, forward strand.
GGTATCATTTCTTTTCCGTGCCGCCGGCAGGTTCCGCACCACGACGCCCACAAGTGAATAAGGGCTACTTTGCCTTTGATCAATTCCGACACATTCACTTCGTTTCCCTCATTGTCTTCCGCCGTTATGTCGGGACATGGATTTCCGATCGCGACGGCGTTTGCCTGCATGTGATTTTTTATCAGCGACGTGTAAGGATGATTCGGATATTTCTTTTCATACGTATCGTGAAAAACGGCAAACAGCGACGTAACATCCAATTGATCATGATTATGCCCCATAGCGCTCCGGATATTTTCGACTAAAAAAGTATATCCCGTAATGTCCGCGTGTTCTTTAGCGTATTCCGTCAGTTTGTCCACGTACATTGTTCTGTATATTTGCGCCAATTCGTTTTCCAAATCTTTTGTTTCTTGAGTTTTGCTTGTTCCGACGTTTTCCATCTTGTAAAACCGCTCCCACAAAGCCGTTCGTTTCGGGTCATTGTCCGACGCCTTTTCTGCTTGTTCGATCAGGTTGTTTGCCTCCGGCGTATAATACTTTTTTTCTTCGTACAGTTTACTCAATTTTGCATCCAATTCCTTTTCGAATGGTTCCATTTCTTTACGCAGACTGTCAATAATGGCAAGATAGGTTTCGGTATATTTTCCGCCATGTACCGAGTTCTTTTCCCATTCGTTGGAGCCTCCATGTATCCCTCCGTTGTGCAAAATAAAACGGCAGGTTCCCGATTCGGCAATGAAATCAACCGGACGCCAGCTGCTTTTCATGATTTCATCATAAAATATCAATTGATAAGCTTCTTCGAAATTTGCGTAGAGCATGTATTCAAATTTGCCGTCGTGTATGGGAATGCAGGTAACTTTTGCCGCTCGGAAATCTTCTCCCTGTTTCAGCAACGCCATACGGCTGCTTTGCGGACGGTCGATTACCTCTCCTTTCAACAAACAGCGGACAGGTTCGTTGTGCTTGACATTGTACAGTTTGATATCGGTTATCACCTCGTTATTCTCGTCCATATCAATATAATCCACTACTTTCTCGGTTTTATCAACCGGTTCGAAATAAAGAACCAATGACATCGAACCCGACGCAGGCATATATACCTCTTTGTCTAATTCAAACCCCTTGCAATCGAGCAGTTTATAGGTTTTTCCCTTGCTGTCCCTCAGCTTGCCGCTGGACGAGAGATATATCCAATAATTGGGCAAATGATACACATCGGCATATAAAATTGTTGCCGTATCGGTACGTTCGATTTTGTGTAATGAGATGTAATCTACATTGGTATTGTCAAATTCGGGATTGACGATGACCGTTTCGGGTCCGCCGGTTATTGTAAATATGGCGCATGCTGCAATGATAATGATTGCTCCGGTAATAAGAAGGATTGTACGTTTCATTTTTTATAAATTTTGCTGCAAAGTTAAAGTACAATTTTCACTTCGGTTGTCTGCCGGATATCTGCGGAAGATGCGCCGATTTGTATTTCATACGTACCTGTTTCGACTACGAAATTATTATCGCTGTTCCAGTACGACAATGCTTCTCTGTCTAATTCAAAGGATACGGATTTACTTTCATTTTTTTTCAGATGGATTCGTTGTAATCCTTTCAATTGCCGGAGAGGTCGAGCTTCTCCTGTTTTGGGTTCACGCAAGTAGAGTTGTACTACTTCGTCGCCATCATATCGTCCGGTATTTTTTACATCGACCGTTATCTTGATTGTTTCGCCGATAGCGAAGTCCTGTTTATCGACATGGATGTTACTGTATTCGAACGTGGAATAACTCAACCCGAACCCGAACGGATAGATTGGCGTTTTATCGAAATACATGTAAGTTCTGCCGTTGGTGATTTTATAATCGTTGAACGGAGGGATGTCGTCTAAGGATTCGTAATAAGTCAGCGGCAACCGTCCGGCGGGGTTATAATCGCCGAACAGTACTTCGGCAATGGCATTCCCGCCCTGTTCTCCGGGGTACCATGCGTTGATTATTGCCGGGATATTGTCCTGTTCCCACCGGATAGACATTTGACTGCCGGCAACCAAAATCAGCACGGTCTTGGGATTGGCTTTGTAGATTTCACGAATGAACTGTTCCTGGTCTTCCGGGAGCCGGATACTGTTACGGTCGTGTCCTTCCATTTCGATACTTCTGTTAATACCGAGAACGACGATAGCGACGTCGCTTTTTTTAGCCATAGCTTTTTCGGCGGCATACAGTCCGGCCGATTGCCGGTTTGGCGCTTTCCAGAGCAGTGCGCAGTTAATCGCCGTCGGTCTTTCGCCTGTCCAGTCTGTCCGTACCCAGTAAGAATATTCGGCGACAATGTCATACGTCTGTCCTGCGACCAGACTGGTGGTTTTCATGTAAACGCCACGTTCTTTTGAATCGTGGTCGAATAATTTTTCTCCGTTCAGGAACAGACGCATCAAACCGCTTTTGACGATACCGATTTCATACTCTCCGGAAACGTTTGGCTTGAGAACTCCCGACCATCGAACCGACAAGGGCGCCGGCGGAACGCTCGGATTGGGCGGCTGATTCGCCGGTTCGAAATTAACCTGACCCTCAATCACCGTCGAAAACAGGTTTTTGAAATCGTGGTCGGAAAAATATTCTGCTTTCAGTCCCTTTTTCAGCGAGCCGTCTCCGGTTTTATGGAAAAAATATTCGGGACGGATAATCTCATGCTGCGACAAATTGCCAATCCACGGCAGGTTATGCACTTTGATACGGTCGCCCGCTCTGTTGATGATGCCCCGCAGAGGCGACACAGGCTCGTTAAGCGGAGTACCGCTGTAATCGCCAAATTCGCTTGTCGCTGCATTGATCCCGAATACCGCGATGGATTTTATTTTGTTGGCATTGAGCGGGAGAATACCGTTATTCTTTAATAACACGATAGATTGCCGCGCTGTTTCCAGAGCCAGCTGCTGATGTTCTTTGCATCCTACGGTCGAAGGCGGTATTTGGTTGTATTTCACTAACGAAGGATCGTCGAACAGTCCTAATTTGAATCGCGATCTTAATACGTGATATGCTGCGCCGGTGATATCCTGTTCGTTGACTAATCCTTTTTGGAGCGCCGAATGAAGATTGTTGAATGTATTGCCACATTCCAAATCAAGACCGGCTTTCAGTGCAGCGACAGCCGCTTCTTCGTATGAATCGGTGAAGTGATGCGCTCCATGAATATGCCCTACCGCTCCGCAATCGGATACCACATATCCTTCAAATCCCCACTCTTTGCGAAGGATGTCGGTGAGTAACCATTTATTGGCAGTACAGGGTATTCCGTTAATGGCGGGATATGCGGTCATGATGGAATGAGCTTTGCCTTTGGTAATCAGCGCCTGGAACGCCGGCAGGAAATAGTTGCGCAACACCTGTTCGGAAGTTTCGACCTTGCAGTGAAACCGGTTATGTTCTTCATTGTTTGCCATGAAATGTTTAGGCGTCGAAACAGCTTTCAGATATTTAGGGTCGTCGCCCTGCAATCCATGCACGAAAGCGACTCCAATCTGCGCGCTCAGGTATGGGTCTTCGCCGTATGTTTCGGGCGTACGTCCCCAACGCGGGTCACGCGCCATATTCACGGTAGGCGACCAGAATGTCAGCAAATCGGAAAATTGGAACGTCTGTTTTTTTCCCTGTTCCAGTTCGTTCCACCGGGCGCGTGATTCGGAAGATACTGCGCTGGCAACATCTTTGATCAGCGCCGGATTCCATGTCGCAGCCAAAGCGATTGCTTGAGGAAATACGGTGAAATGTCCGGGTCGTACAATGCCGTGTAAGGCTTCGTTTCCGTGATAATATTTTCCGATTCCCAATCGAGGAATAGGAGGCGCTGTTTCCATGAGCAGAGACAGTTTTTCCTCGACGGTCATTTGCGATAATAAATCACTTATTCTGACGTCGATGTCAGCATCGGGATTTTCGTATAAATCTTTTGTCCCGTTTTGGTTAAAATCAATCCATGATTTCTGTTGTGCATTCAACAATACGTTGCTATTCAAAAGTAATGCAACGATTACAATAATTATTTTTGTATTCATAAATATGATATATATAGTTTACATTGTTATTCTTTGACATATTCTATCGTAAAAATTTTTGCAAAATTACATGAAAATTTTGGATTTCCAAAAGCGTGAGATAAAAATCAAGACCACATTGTTCCGCTTGTCACCGTACTCTCACGTACAAATATTATCTTTGTTTTAATTATGTACAAATTATCTTATTGTCTTCTGATGAGAGTGATATATCCTCTTTTACTTTTTGTCGCCAGGTTTTCGTCTTCGTAATAAATCAGATAGAAATAAGTATCGGGAGGGGCGGGAGTTCCGTCGAAACGTCTGCCGTCCCAGCCGTCGTCGCCTTCATAGATTTTCAGCCCTAAACGGTCGAAAATAACTAACCGGCGTCCTTTCATGAATACGTCGTTTTTACCGTCGCCGTTGGGAGTGAACGCCTGCGGAATAAAGATGTCGCTTTCGAAGACATATTCTCTTTCGGCGTAACACCCGTTGACGTCCACCACTTTGACGTGGAACGGAACAGGCTCAAGCAGTCCGTTCACCGGAGGCGTGCCGGTAATCAGTCCGCTGATGCTGAGATTGAATCCAAACGGCAACATATCACCGGTCGAATATTCGTAAGGCGCCACCGCATTGCTTTCGAGTTGGAAACTGTACAGTTTTCCTCTTTGATATTGAGGGATTTTATCCGGCAAAAGATACATGTAGTTAATCACTTCCGTGCGTGTTTTTGTTCTGCTGCCGGACGAGCAGTTGTTTGAGTTCACTGCATCAATAAGATAATCTTCCGATTCGTAGATCGGGTCGGGAAGAAGTATGTTGATGCTGTCGCCGGAGCCTTGTTGCGAAGCTAAAAGCGTTCCCGATTCGGAATAAACATTATATACAAGTTCCGATTTTGTCGCCGGAATTATTATCACCGGATGCTGTCCCGGACAAATCGGCGGCGAACTTGCTAATACCGTATCGGGTAACATATCGATAATCACCCGTATCTGAACAGTATCGCTCTCGCAGTGCAGAACATTATGTTTTTGCGTTACATTATAATATAAAGTATCAACCTTGTCCGTTGGCGGAACCGGCGACGAAGTGGCAGGATTGCCGTCAAGTTCGTGCCACTGAATATAATATCCCGCATCAGATATTGCACGAAGCGGAGCAGCGACAGCATTCATGCAGTATAGAGTGTCGAAAACCTGCGGAATGCCCGGAACAACTACGCTCACAGGAACAACAGCCCGGTCTTTCGACGTGCATTTGTGCTGATTCTGTATTTCGACATACAGAGTATCGTTTTGATGCAGAATATAATCCGCAAAGTTCAGATTTAACGCGCTCCCGTCGGCGACTTTGACGTCAAGCGTATCGCTTTTTTTATCAAAAAGCGTGTAAGTGTAAAGATTATAGGTTGTTCCGACAATCACGACCGGCGAGGTGCGGCGGCAGATTTCGGGAGCCGATGCGCTAATCAGAGTGTCGGGCAAATCGGATATCGTGACTTTCAGTTCCGACTTGTCGCCAACGCAGTTCAGCAATGTGTCCACCTGCGCAACCCAATACGAAAATTCGCCCGCGACATTCGTAGGTGGAACGGGCGCCGCCGGCAAAGGAGTAACAGCGTCGGCAGCGTACCATTGCAGACGGTTTCCGGCGGTAGAATCGGCTCGCACCGGAACGACGTCCGTTTCGTCGAGACAGTAAAGAGTGTCGTGAACAACCGGCGAAACGGGATGTATCACGGTGACAGGAACTTTAGAGCGTTCTTTGGACACGCATTGATGAGTGGTTTCCACTTCGATGTAAACGGTTCCGGATGCTGCCAGATTTTCGGTACTCGGTATCGACAAAGCAGTTTCCGACCGCGCCGTATCGACGCCGATTAAATTGTTCGATTGATTAAATACTTTGTAAACATAATCGAGATATATACACGTGTCAGGAATAACAATAACCGGAGCCTCGTCTTTGCATATATCATTGGCGTAAGCGTAAGCAACCGTATCGGGTAAAGCGTCGATAATAACCTGTATTTGAAGCGTATCGCTTTCGCAGTGCAGAATGTTGTGTTTTTGCGTTACATTATAATATAATGTATCGATCTTGTTGGTCGGCGGAACCGGAGCCGAAGCGACAGGATTGCCGTCAAGTCCATACCATTGAATATAATATCCCGAATCGGATATTGCACGAAGCGGCGCGGCGGCAGCATTCAGGCAGTATAAGGTGTCGAAAACCTGAGGAACGCCCGGAACTATCACGTTCACCGGAACAACCGCCCGGTCTTTCGACGTGCATTTGTGCTTATTTTGTATTTCGACATACAGAGTATCGTTTTGATGCAGAATATAATCCGCAAAGTGCAGATTTAACGCGCTTCCGTTGGCGACTTTGACGTCAAGCGTATCGCTGTCTTTATCGAAAAGCGTGTAAGTGTAAAGATTGTACGTTGTTTCCACAATCACGACCGGCGAAGTACGGCGGCAGATTTCGGGCGCCGATGCGTTAATCAGAGTGTCGGGTAAATCGGATATCGTAACTTTCAATTCCGACTTGTCGCCGACGCAGTTCAGCAATGTATCCACTTGCGCAACCCAGTAGGAAAATACGCCTGCAACATTTGTCGGCGGAACAGGCGCCGATGGCAGAAGTGTAACAGTGTCAATGTCGTACCATTGCAGACGGTTTCCGGCGGTGGAATCGGCTCGCACCGGAAGGACCTCCGTTTCGTCGAGACAGTAAAGTGTGTCGTGGACAACCGGCGGAACGGGATGTATCACAGTTACGGGAACTTGCGAGCGTTCGGTGGACACGCAACGGTGATTGGTTTCCACTTCGATGTAAACAGTTCCGGAAACTGACAGATTTTCGGAACTCTGTATCGACAAAGCAGTATTTGACCGCACCGTATCGACGCCGGTTAAATTGCCCGATTGATCGAATACCCTGTAAACATAATCGGGAAATATACACGTGTCGGGAATAATAATAAGCGGAGCATCGTCTTTACAGATATCATTGGCGTAAGCGTAAGCGACCGTGTCGGGAAAATCCTGAATGATAACTCTTATGGTTGCCTTTTCACTTTCGCAGTCGTATATCGGATCATACTGACTTACAAAATAATCAAGAGTATCGGGCGTATGTGTCGGCGGCACAGGCGGTGATGCAACGTAAACTGTATCGGTATCATACCATCTGAGAACATTCTCGTTTTCGGGCGTGGCGGTCAGAGGAACTGCAGGGTCGTTTAAACAATAATATATTGTGTCATTCGGCAGCGGCTCGGGGCATACCACATTTATCTCCACGTTCTGTGTTATATCTTTCGAACATCCTTCAGGACGAACAGTGATTGAATATGTTCCTTCCATTTCCGTCGTGACGTTGGATATTGAAGGATTTTGAAGAGTTGAAGTCCATCCGTTCGGACCTGTCCAGTAATATCCCGAATAATTCCCAAGCGAAAGACACATCAATTGAATTTCTTCGCCAATGCAAAGTTTGAGGTCATCGTTGATTATCCTTGTTTTCGATAAATCAAGCATATCCACTGGAGCAGGAAATGTAATTCCACAACCTTCATCTGTTATTTCTACAATATACGATGCGCCGTATGTTCCATATTTGAATATGCCGTTGATAGTAGTATCTATAGGTATGCCGTTGTCAAACAGTACGTAAGTGAAAGGTCCCACGCCTCCTTTTCGTTTGACTTTTATATAACCGTCGCCGTTTGTGCAGACATAAGTTATTGTAGAATCAGCGTCAAGTGAAACATTTTCTTGAATAAAATCAAAACCGATATTAGAAAACGGACAGAAAATTCCGCCTTCACCCTTATAAGTACCAATCTGCATGACATAATGCCCCGAAACGGAAATTTCAAACACATCAGACGACCCTTCTGTAATTACCTTAGTTATAGGCGCCTGTCCGGAAGGAACTTCGGAAATTCTGAAATAACTTTGCACTTTGGCGTCGCCCAGATATATTGAACCATACGGTTTAATCTTCGTTTCTGTGCATCCGGGCGTACGGTCATAACCAAAATCTTTTAACGTACTGTGTTTGTAATCTATATGTATAGTGTCCGAATATCCGCACGAATCAAGAATTGCAAACCGGTAACGACCTGCTTCGAGATATACTTTTTCCGACTGTGTACGATTGACGCTGCTGAACGGATAATATTCTCTTATTCCATTCTCATTCGCTACAAATACCGAATCCGCAATACTTGCAGGTCCGTCCACAAATCTGATAATCGCTCCTTTTTCGAAATCGACGTCTCTATACAGCCGGATAGCGCCTTTCGCTGTGTCGGGCAAACAGTATTCGGATGAAAAATCCAATTTATATTTTTCAGGAGTGGGTCTGCCTGTTAGAAAAATGTCCTTGCATGTGATTGTATCCTGTTTGTTGTTATACAGTATGCACAGTTTGTATTTTGTATTGTATTCCAATCCTGTTTGAGTACGTTTCTGAATGTTGTCGTAATCAGTTTTGTTGTCAATATCGCCCTCGCCGATAACAGTGTAAGGCACATCAGCTTTCATTAAAACCCAGGAATAGTTATAACAGTCATAACCATAAGTGAAATATACCGAATAATTGTTGCAGGTAAAATCTTTCAGGGTAGGAGTCAGTATTTCCGTTGTCGGCGGCGGAGTGCTTGTACCTATAGTATCAATAAAAAATACGCAACTATCTTTGTCTTTAACTTCGATACGATATGTAGCGTGCGGCAAGGGCGTTGTTGTTTTGATGCTTCTATCGGTGTAAGGACCAAAAGGTATGGATGTATTATTGGCAATATTCGTAAATGTAACATAATATGGGAAAACAATATCATTGTCAGTCATAGTGTTTTGGGGGGTTATCTCCCAAATAGCATCATCGCAACCAATGACTTTCGTAACAGTAAATGGAAAGACTTTTGCAGGGTCAATGGGCGTCGAAATCAGAGTATCTCCAAGAAACTCACAGCCACCATTATCTTTGATTATAAAACGAAATGTGCTGTGAGACATGGTATCGGTTGTTATGGCATTTAAATTGTCGTAAGGTCCAAGTATCGTGGTATCTTTACGGACAGTATCAATAATTGTAATAGTATATGGAAGACAAATAAAATTGTCGTCAATGGTTATTTTCCATTTGACTTTTGCGCAGGTTTCCACGAGAGGAACAACAGTAAATGACGCTTTGGGTGTATCAAATTTGATTACATCCACAATAGTATCGGAGCAATAAGGTGTTGTTCCGTCGCCAGGGTCTTTCATCCTGACATAAACCATGACGGAATCTGCTTTTGCATCGCAATATCTCACATCAAATGCAATAGTATCTATATCCTGAACATCAATCCACGTCCAGGGAGGATTGTCGCCTGTTCGGACGAAAGCTACTTCGAACGCTTCGGGATGGTTTGTCCAATATTTATAAAAATCCGAATCGGTTCTACGTTCTCTCCTTATCTCAACTTCTTTACAATCCGTCGAATTAACCGGATAAAACTTATCGTCATAAAAATCGGCGCTACTAAGACTACCCAATGGCAGCATATCAGGATCTTCGTATTCAAAATCTTCTATTTCAGCGCCTGTCAATTTTACGGAATCGTTACAAAAGTCTGTGACTAATATATCATATATTCCGGGAGGCAAACCCTGAAAAGTAAACGTTTCCTCATTAGAAGGTCCTAATGTATCGACGTTTACTCCTCCTGTTGACAGGATCAAAGTGTAGTCAGGCACTCCCTGTATAATTTCTACGACAATTTCTCCGCTTGCTCCGCAACCGACGGAAGTTAAAGTTTCAGCAATCTCGGCGTTTAGCGAATCTCTTTTGACAGTAAACTTTATTATCGAATCTTTCCCGCAGTCGTCTATCACTGTGAATTTATATTCGCCCGGCTCTAATCCCGTATATTTATATGGAGATCCGGCAGGCGTCGTATATAACGAATCTGTCGTTTCGTTGTACAGCGAAACGGTTTGGTATGGTAGCGCTCCGTCTGTAACGTCTATTGTTACTTCGCCGTCGTTGTTTTTACAGGTTTTCACATCTGTGATTGAACTGATTGACAGATCCAAATTATTAACAGTATCAATTGTGATGTTAGTCCAAGCTGTATCTTTTTTACATTTGTCTGTAATCCTGAACTCATACTCGCCCCAATTAAATCCTGTTATTGTTGTATCTTTTGCGGCGGATACATCTATGGAAACGAACGTGCAAGGAACTTCCGATGACGAAATACATTCAATAGTATATGGCGGCAATCCGCCTTTCAGTGTAAATTCTACCTTACCGTCATCATTACATGGAATCGCCAAATCAATCTGTTTCGCAGTAGCAGTTAACTTGCTTGTGTCCACCACGGCTGTCAAAGTATCGGCATAACACAAGTCTGTAACAACAAATTTGTACTTACCAACGGGTAAATCGGTGATAGAATTGTTGCTGTTTCCGATTAGTATTTCTGAAGGTGGCGTATAATTGGAGGGATACTCGAGAAATTCAGTAATTTTATATGGAGGAGTTCCATCTAATAATGAAAGATGAATTTTACCGTCGCTTGAACATACAGGACTTTTATCCGTACCTGTTACTTCATATTTAGGTATGATTGAATCCACTTTAACGCTTAATTCTTCAAAATCGCAAGTATCATAAACAATAAACTTGTAGTTTCCCATCGGCAAATCGGTTATAGTGTAATTTCCATCTGCGTGAACATTTTTTATTGATGAAATTGTATCGCCTATTAGCGTTGCTGTGTAAGCGGCAGGAGCTTCTTTCACTATAACATTATATGGATGAGTACCTTTGTATAATGCAAATTCGATTTCACCCTCGCTTACGCATACGGGTGTGGGTGTCGGAATTGCCTTGTAATCCGGGAGAATTTCTTTCACAGTTTCGTTAAATAGTTCGGGATGACAAATATCGTCAACAGTAAACTTGTAGTTTCCCGCCGGTAAACTGTCGATAACGAAATCTCCGTCTTTTTCGACTATTAATGTATTGGGACCGGTATATTCAGGAGGAAATTCTACCAGTGCAATAGTGTATGAAGGAGTTCCGTCTTTTAATGAAAGATGTATTTTCCCTTCTTTCAAACATGTACGGGCGTCTTCGATTTTCGTAACTTTATATTCGTGAGGGATTTTATCTATTACAAGTGTGTTTTTGATTGTATATCCACAGGCGTCGGAGAAAGCCAGGACATAAATTCCACCAGGGAGACCTTTGATCGTATCTATTCCGGCGTTGGGGAAAGTGAAAACGGAATTTGTCAATTCCGGATGATCGACGGGCGCTTCCGCTATTCGCACGGAGTATGGCGCTCTTCCGCTTCCTACCTGTACGGGAATAGAACCGGTCGACGAACATTCCAGTGAACTTTTGACGCCGGCAGTTTGTATAACCATCTGATTTCTATCGAATCCGGGATATGTTCCGGTCATGGTTATTTGAGCGGACTGACGTGTTACTCTGCTTTTTGTAACCTCGCAATATGCCTTTGCTATTACGATATAAGTTCCGGGCGGCACTCCATTTATAATTCCGTGGTTGGCGTCGAACACTTTGCTGTATCCTCCGGGAACGACTGACTCGAGACTGTATTCCGCATCCAAAGTATCTATGATTTTGTTATCAACATTAATGCCCTTCAATTCTGCTTTAATGATACCGTTCTGTTCGCAATAGGATTCTTGATATTCCGATACTTCAACCGTAAAATCGCAACCTATCTGTCCGTTGATTTTGTTAAAAGCAAACAGACAAACGAATAATAAAACATAAAAACGCTTGTCCCATATAGACAACACCGTATGCTTTATGTTTTGTTTATTCATCATAGTTTAAAGGTGAAAAATTGATAAAAAAATACCGTAATACTGTTGTAAAACGATATTGCGGTATTTGGTAAATGTGTGTACGCAAAAATCATGCCAAAGCATGTAAATACTTGATTTGATTGCAAGTTATGTAAGAAAAATAAATTCATTTTTACACCAATTTTATTAACGCTTCAATGGCGCAAAGATAATTAGTTTTTTAATTATAACAACAAAAAAGGTTGATTTTTTAAGATTTTTTAAGATAAATGATATTTTATGTTGTCTTTTTACTGTTTTATTTACACAAAAATGTTAAAAAAACTTAAACAAATGTTAAAGATACAAAGCAAAATAATAAGCCTTGTGTCACTTTCGACCCGTAAATATGGCGTTTTGGATATATATTTTTCCGATTTAGCCGGATTTGATATTGTATTAACTGAAATTTATGTACATTTGCATTGTAAAGTAATTCTAATATAAATTAAAAAAAAGTTTTTTATGAGGTCAAAATTGGTTTTATTATTTTTAATGTGTTTGTTTTCAGGTGTGATTTGCGCACAGGAAAGAGGACAAAGAGGTCAGGGCGGACAGCGACTAACAACTGAAGAGAGAGTTAAAGCGCAGACCGACAGGTTGAAAAAAGATTTAGAATTAACCGATGTACAATACGATTCGGTGAAAAAAATCAATCTTAAGTATGCAAAAAAAGCGGAGGAAATTTTCAGGAATAATCAAACGGATGCCGCAAACAACCGTGAAGTTTTCCAGAAAAATCAGGAAGAACAAAGTAAAGAATTGAAGACTGTTCTTACTGAAGCTCAATACAAAAAGTATGAAGAGCAGCTAAAAGCCCGCAGAGAAAGAGGCGGAAATCGAGGTCAGGGACAACGTCCGCAAAGAGAAAACTAATACAGGTTTCTCACATTTATAACCACAGTGAACGCAATGTTTTTTCTATGTTTACTGTGGTTTTTTATTACTTTTGCACGATGAAAACATGGGATGTAATAAAACGTAGTACATTACTGTTGTTTGTCCAACAGGCGATGTTTGTTTTGACTCCGCTCGTGATTGTTTATTCGGCAATAAATTGTTGGATTGCAGTTTTTTGCATTGCATTGTCGATTGCGGTTGTTCTTGTATGGGGGATTTTCGATATCCGCTTAGCGCTGTTTGTTCCTGTGATTAACAGACTGAAAACTAAGGAAAAAAAAGTCGTTCTGACTTTCGACGATGGACCTTCGGATTGTACGGAAGCGATTCTTTCGACGCTCGAACAGGAAGATATACGGGCTGTGTTTTTTTTCACCGGCAAAAACGCCGCCGAACATCCCGATATTGTCCGGAGAGCCATTCAATCAGGACATTCCGTCGGCGTACATACTCAAAATCATCTGTTGAAATTTCCTTTTTCGGGACTGAAAAAAGTGGAAAAGGAAATCAGCGACAGCATTGTTACTCTCGAAAGAATCACAGGACAGAAAATCAGCCTGTTTCGTCCGCCTTTCGGGGTGACAAACCCGGTAATCGCAAAAGTGATACGCGACCTTCGACTTTCTACAATCGGCTGGACTGTACGCTCTTTGGATACCAAAACGAAAAATGGCGAATATCTGTTGAAACGAATATCAAGCCGCATGTCGGCGGGAGCGATAATTTTGCTGCATGATATTCCGGTTACTACCGGAATTTTACAGGACTTAATTGCCGAAATCCGTAAAAAAGGTTACCGATTTGAAAAAATTTAATGCAATCTGTTTGTTATATTGAAAAAAACAATACCTTTGTATCTGAAATAATACGAAATTAATTAAATTATTATGAGATATTATATATTGAAAATAAGCGCATTAAGTTTGATTTTAATGCAGGTTTTGTTCTCATGCGGGAACAAAGAAAAGATTACTTTGGAGTATAACCTGAAACAGGGCGAAACACTAAAGCAAAACATGGTGATGAACATGGATATGGTTCAGAAAATGATGGATCAGGAAATGAAAATCAGTCTTACCATGTCAATGAAAATGGCTTTCGATGTCAAAGAAAGTCAGGGTAATGATTACACTTTGGACGTGAAGTTCAAAGAGCTTAAAACAGAAATGGGAATACCGGGTATGGGTAATGTTTCGTTCGATTCGAATACTCCCGACGAGCTTGCTACGTCGGAAAATATTGGTCCCATGTATAAAGCCGTTATTGACAAACCTTTTGAAGTAGTGATGGATAAAGCCGGAAAAACTAAATCGGTAAAAGGTTTGGAGAAATTGGTCGAAGCAATGACTAATTCTTTCGACGAAAATGTGCCTGAAGATGCACGTCAGCAATTGATAGCACAGATGGGTTCGCAGTTTTCGGAAGAAGCTTTTAAATCACAATTCGGGCAATATACCGGATATTTTCCCGACAAACCGGTTGGTATTGGCGACAGCTGGAACGTCAAAATGACGACGATGGCTTCGAATTTTGCCATTAATCTTGATTTGAAATCGACTCTCAAAAGCATTGACGGCAATGAAGTTAGCCTTGATATCGACGGAACTGTCTCGACGCCAGAGGGATATGAACAGGAAATGAACGGCATGAAAGCCAAAATCACATTGAATGGAACGCAAAAAGGAACATTCAAATTGAACAGGGATACCGGTTGGGTCATTTCGTCGGATCTAACAATGAATTTCAATGGCGAAATAGAAGTTATGGGTATGAAAGCGCCTGTTTATGTAGTATCAAAATTAACTGTTACAGGCGAATAATTTTTGATTGAATATTAAATATTATAAAGTATAGATAATGAAAAAATTTACATTAAAAATCGGCACATTAGCCTTGGCTCTGATGTTTGTTTTCCCTGCGTTTTCGCAAATTACTTTAAAATACAACTTAAAAAAAGGGGAAATCTTCAAACAAAACATGACGACCGACATGGGGATAACCCAGAAAGTCATGGATCATGAAATGAAAATCAACATGACCATGAACGTTAAAACGACTTACGAAGTGAAGGACGTCAAAAATGAAAATTATACCTTGGAAGTGATTTACAAGGATATAAAAATGAATGCGGTGATACCGGGTATGGGCAATCTTTCGTTCAATTCGGATACTCCCGAAGATGTTGCTACTCAACAGGATTTTGGTCCCATGCTGAAAGCGGTTGTTGATAAACCCATCGAGGTTGTCATAACAAAAACCGGAAAAGTCGAATCGGTAAAAGGTTTCGAAAAGATTGGCGAAGCAATGCTTGCCTCAATTGACAAAAATATTCCGGATGCGGCAAAACAGCAGTTGGTTACACAGTTCGGCTCGCAGTTTTCGGAAGAGCAGTTCAAAACTTTTTTTGCACAAAATGCGGCTTATTATCCCGATAAACCTGTGAATATCGGCGATAGCTGGGATGTGAAACTATCGACAGCCGCTTCGAATTTTACAATCGACATCAATACGAAAATGACCGTCAAAAGCATTGATGGCAACCTGGTTACTCTTGATACGAAAGGAACGGTTTCGACGCCCGAAGGTTATGAAATGGATGTAAATGGCATGAAAGCAAAAACATCATTGAAAGGCACGCAGGAAGGTACGGTTAAAATCGACAAAAAGACGGGCTGGGCAATGTCTTCGGATATCGCACAGATTTTTGGCGGCGATATAGAAGCTATGGGTATGAAAATACCGATTAATACTGTGACAAAAGTAACAATGTCATGCGATTAACTTTTATTCTGAATTTGTTTTTAATGTCGGTTTTGTTCTCATGCGGGAACAAAGAAACGGTTAATAATACAGCAACAATGGAAACAGTATCGAAAAAAGATGTGACTCTTTCGGTTATTCATTCGCGAAAGAGCGTTCGTAATTTTATCGCGGGAAAAACTGTTCCGCGAGAGACGCTCGACACTATCGTACGTGCGGGAATGGCTGCGGCGTCGGCTGTAAACCTGCAACCCTGGCAATTTGTTGTTATCGACGACCGTACGGTTATGGATTCTTTGGCGGCAGGCTTGCCTTATGCCAAAATGCTGGCTCATGCCTCGGCGGCAATTGTTGTCTGCGGAGATTCGACCGTCAAAGCCGGAGAGTTTGCTTTCTGGGAATTTGACTGCTCGCTGGCGTCAGGAAATATTTTGTTAACGGTTGAATCTATGGGACTTGGAGCGGTATGGACGGCTGTTCATCCCGACGCTGTACGCATTTCGACCGTTAGAAAGATTCTGAATCTTCCGGAAAATATTATTCCTCTGAATGTGATTCCGATAGGTTATCCGGTCGTTGGCAAAGATAAACCTAAGGACAAGTATAAACCGGACAAAATTCACTGGAACAAATTTTAACGTATATGTAATGGCAGAACGTGTTATCGCTTTTCCCTGAAAAACGGGAAGGGAGGAAAGTCCGGACAGGACAGGGCGCTGCGCTGTTGAAAGACAGATGTTTGTAAGAGTATGGCTCTGTAACAGAAAAGAACCGCCCGATTTTTTTCGGGTAAGGGTGAAAAGGTGAGGTAAGAGCTTACCGCGTTTGTGGCAACATAAACGGACAGTACATCCCGCAGCCTGCAAGACCATGTAAACCGGCGCTACAGGGTTGCCCGCCCGATGCCGGAGGGTAGGTCGCAAAAGATAAATGATAACGCTTCCGAAAGGAATACAGAATCCGGCTTACAGTTCTGCCATTTATCAAATAATCAACGCACCGGCTTAAAAAACGGTGCGTTTTTTACAAAAAACAATATGGATAAAGTAAATAAGATAAACAGAACAATTTTAGGGATCGATCCGGGTACAACGCTGATGGGTTACGCCATTGTCCGTTCGAAAGATTCAAAACTCGAACTGCTGATAATGGGCGTCATAGAACTGAAAAAATACAAAAGTCATTACGAAAAACTTGGCAAAATCTACGAGCGCATCAATTCGATAATTAAGGAGTATAATCCGGAAGAACTTGCGATAGAAGCTCCTTTTTTCGGGAAAAACGTACAGTCGATGTTGAAGCTGGGACGCGCTCAGGGGGTCGCAATGGCGGCGGCGCTGTCGAACGGATTGCCGATATTCGAATATGCTCCAAAAAAAATCAAGATAGCAATAACGGGCTCGGGCAGCGCATCGAAAGAACAGGTCGCAAACTCCTTAAAATTAGAACTCCAAATAAAAGACATGCCTCAATATATGGACGCTACCGACGCTCTCGGCGCGGCTGTTTGTCATTTCCATCAAACAAAATTCATCAGCCAAACGGCAAAATCGGGAAACAGTAGCGGCAATTGGGCAAGTTTTATCAAAAACAATCCCGGAAGAATAAAAAGTTAATGGATTTTATTAACTTTGCACCAAAATTTTATATAAAAAGGTTATGGGAAAAATAGAAACAATATCTGTGGTAAAAAACATGAAAACAGTAACAACCATCCTCTGCATGTTGTCGCTTTGTGTGCTGGCGTCGTGCAAAAAAACGCCGTCGGTCGACGAACCTGTCAGGGCATACTGCATTGACTATAACTGGGGTGAAGGAGGCGCTCACGGATTTGCGCGTCCGGGGCTGTGGGCAGATGCCGATCCCGAAGAACATGTCCGCTGGTATGCCGATCTCGGATGTAATGTCATACAATCCTTTGCCGTCTCCTGCAACGGCTATGCGTGGTACAGGAACGGCGTCGTCCCCGAACAGCCCGGACTACGGCACGACTTCCTTACCGAACAGGTACGTCTCGCCCATCGGCGCGACATGAAAGTAATAGGCTACTTCTGCGTAGGCGCCAACAATAAATGGGAAGAAGACCATCCCGACCTCTGCTACCGCATGGACGGACAGCAGATACCCCTCACGCAGCAGTATCTCGACTACCTCTGCGCCGCCATCGACGCCATCCGCAAAACCGGTATCGACGGCATCATGCTCGACTGGTTCTACAACCCCGGCGGAGGACGCAATCCTCTCCCGCCGCTCAGATGGCTTCCATGCGAGCAGGAAATGTACAACGAACTTACCGGCAACGATTTTCCAGGTAAGGACAGCATCACTCATGACCTCGAACTCGCATTCCGCCGCAAATCCATCGGACGAGCATGGCAGCAAATACGCGATGCCGCCCGTCGTGCCGATCCCGACTGTATCATCTGGCTCACTGCCTACGAAGTAAACAGTCCCGAATACGAAGGCAATACATTGCTCCGCGAAATAGACTGGCTTATGAACGAAGCCGGCGACCGCGAACGCACACAATCCATGCACAAGTCAGTCGGTACGCACACCAAACTTATCACCTGCCTCGCTAACTGGAATGGACAAAACCCACTCGAAACCGTCCCCGACGCCGTCGCACGCGGTATCGGAATATACGGATTTACCAAACCCGTTGCAGGTTCCGCAATGCCGCCCGTCGATACATATCTCAGCGCACGACTCGACACCCTGCGCGGCGACGCTCTGAATATCGCTGTCCTCGCACGGTGTTTCAACAATCTGCCGCTTAAGAAATGACTGAGATTTAGCGCTGTATTACTGCTTTACTAAACGTCTTAATTCTTCTATTTCCAGTATTTGTTTTGCGATTGTTTTATCTTTTTCTTCGAGCGCTTTATCTTTTTCTTCGATCACTTTCGAATATATTTTTTTTGTTTCCCATGCCCCTTCTTCTTTGGCAGAATTGATTTGGCTGAAATAGCGACTTTTTGCTGCCTGTTCGGCATCATAAACGGCTTTATCTTCCCTAGAGAGACGTAAGTAATCCAATATTTCACGCGCCCTGCGTAATCCTTTTGCGCTGAAATTTTCTTCTATCCTGTCTTTTTTCAAAAAGTAAATCCATTCATCAAGCGTAGTTTTGGCAACGTCATCGAATTTATTGACTTTTAAGACATAATATTCCGGATATAAATCGCCGGCTTCAATTTTTCCGAAAGTATCCCGCTGCTTTTCCGACAGTTCAAGTATGTCATTTTTATCATACATGTTCCTGAAATCCGTTTTGCCATGATACGCATAACCATTGCCATATCCAAGATCGAAATACACTATGTTGATTGAATATATTTTCTTGAGTTTCTCATAATTATAACCCTGAAGCATACGGTCGGTTATGGATTTGCTCACGCCAAACAACATCCGTTGAAAATAATCTATCTCAAGGAGAAACTGCAATTCTATCAAGATGATTTCGCCTTCCGTATCTTCTACTACTATATCTATACGGTTATATTTATCTTGGGCGTCAGCCTTATTGCTCTCGCTTTCCAATACGTTGGTTATCCGGACTTCCCGTTTCAACAATTCGCTCAAAAAGCCTTCCAGTACATCGAAATTTGCTTTGTCGCGTAATAAACGTTTTACTGCCCAATCAAATGATACTAACTGTCTT
>JAISXV010000279.1 GCA_031270335.1 Prevotellaceae bacterium
TTCGTGAAACTTGCTGTAGGAGTTACCTCATTTTCGTCAACCGCCAGTTTTTCAACGATTATCGACTTAACTTTTGCTGCAACATCTGCCATAATTTTTTAACTTTTTAATTAATAATACTTATATTCTTTTCTAATTTCTTTCCTTGTCTTCTTTCCAAATTTTATTCAAATTCTGTCCGAATCAAAAAAATTCATTTTCGGGTGCAAAAATAGTAAAATTTGTTTTACTTTTGCAACAGAATTTTAATGTACTTTATAATGAACAATATAGCTATTTTCGCATCGGGTTCCGGAACAAACGCACAACGTCTTATTGAGCATTTTTCGCCAATAACCGACACAAAGATAAGCGTTTTATTAACAAACAAAAAAGATGCAGGGGTCATCGAACGGGCAAAAAAACTTAATGTGCCTGTCCGAATATTTGACAGAGAGGAGTTTTATTATTCCGAAAATATTGCCGTTTTTTTGAAAAACGAGGGCGTAGATTGGGTCATTTTAGCCGGTTTTTTGTGGTTAATACCAAAAAATTTGCTAAAAATTTTCCCACAACGAATTGTGAACATACATCCGGCTCTTCTTCCAAAATACGGCGGCAAGGGAATGTATGGAATGATTGTGCATAAGGCGGTTATTGATGCCAAAGAAAAAGAATCGGGCATTACCATACATTTTGTCAACGAGGAATACGACAAAGGCGACGTCATTTTTCAAGCCTCCTGTCCCGTTTTCGAAAACGATACGCCCGAATCTTTAGCCGCAAAGATTCACGAACTTGAGTATAAACATTTTCCGGTTGTTATGGAAAATTTAATTTTGAATAAAAATGTTTGATATCGAAACAATTAGAACCGATTTCCCGATACTTGACAGGGAAATTTACGGACAAAAGCTGATATATCTCGACAATGCAGCTACTACGCAAAAACCTGCCCGCGTAATTGCTAAAATCAAAGAGGTGTACGAAATGTACAACTCGAATATTCACCGCTCGGTGAGCAAGTTAGCCGCCACCTGTACGGGTGAATACGAAAACGCGCGAAAAATTGTTTGCGAATTTATCAATGCTAAAAATACGAGCGAAATTGTGTTTACTTCGGGAACGACCGCCGCAATCAATCTGCTGGCATTCGCTTTTGGCGAAAAATTTGTGAACAGCGGCGACGAAATTGTTGTCTGCGAATCGGAACATCATTCAAATATAGTGCCATGGCAGTTGATGTGTGAACGAAAAAATGCTGTGTTAAAGGTTCTTCCGTTCGACGACAGGGGCGACCTCAAAACGGAACTGTTAGACGAACTCCTGACCGAACGTACTCGTTTAATCTGTGTCGCTCAGGCTACAAACGTACTGGGAACAGTCAATCCATTAGACCTGATTGTGAAAAAGGCGCACGAAAAAGGCGTGTATGTACTCGTCGATGGCGCTCAGGGAATACAGCACCTCAAAACAGATGTAACGACTTCCGATTTCGACTTTTACGTCTTTTCGGGTCACAAAATTTACGCTCCCACAGGTATTGGAATACTCTACGGAAAAGAAAATTTGCTCGAACAGCTTCCTCCATGGCAGGGCGGCGGCGATATGGTCAAAAGTGTAAGTTTCGCCAAAACAAGGTATTCCGACTTGCCTCTCAAATTCGAAGCGGGGACGTCGAACTACGTTGGCGCAATTGCTCTCGGCGAGGCGCTGTCGTACCTTATATATATTGGTATGGAAAATATCCATTCGTACGAAAAAAATCTGACGGATTATGCTTTGGAAAAAATTCCGTCCGTTCCCGGAATCACGATTTACGGAACGTCGGAAAACAAAGTCGGCATCGCGTCGTTCCTCATCGAAGGGATTCACCACGCCGACATGGGCGAAATTCTGGACAAAATGGGTATCGCCGTAAGGACAGGGCGGATGTGCGCCGACCCGACTGTTCAGCATTTCGATTTGACGGGATTAGTACGCGCTTCGTGGACGTTCTATAATACAAAACAGGAAATCGACAAACTCTGCGAAGGTATCGAAAAGGCAACGAAAATCCTGAAACAGGATTAAGATTTGCAGGATTAAAAGAATCCTACAAGCCTCGTGTAGTGAAATTATAGATACACAAGGTATTATCTGTGTATTAAAATCTTCTCGATACGCGACAACAGAAATTCCTGAAACGCAGGATTTTTAATCTTACTCAAGATTTCGTTAGCGAAACCGGACATCAGCAGTAATTGTGCTGTGGACTTGTTGATTCCGCGCGATTGCATGTAGAAAAGAGCGTCTTCGTTCAATTGTCCGACAGTGGCTCCGTGCGAACATTTTACGTCGTCGGCATAAATTTCGAGTTGCGGTTTTGTGTATATCCTTGCGCCGGTATTGAGCAACACGTTTTTGTTCGACTGGAACGCTATGGTTTTTTGAGCGTCGGGACGAACAAGTATGCGACCATTGAAGATATTCACAGCCTTATCATTCACAATACTCTTGTACAACTCGTTGCTTTGACATTCCGGCATGGCATGGTCGATAAATGTGTAATTATCAACATGTTGTTTATCGCCGGCAACAACTAATCCGTATAAATTGCTGTAACAGTGTTTTTCAGCCAAATGCAACTCCGTATTTTGCCGGACAAGTCCTCCTCCGAGAACAATATTCGTGCAGTTGAAAGAACTGCCGCTATACTGACGGCTGTAATCGGACGAAATATGCTTGGATAACAAACCTTTATCGTGAACACGTACAAAATCAACCTGAGCATTTGACTTGATTACCGTCTCGGACAGGTTGTTAGCCAGCGTCGAAGCATCGGAAACTCCGATGTTATATTCTATCACTTCGGCGACGCTGTTCTCCCCGAAAACAAACAGATTATGCTGTTGGCTGAAGATGTTGGAATCCGCATCGATGATATTGATAATCATCAGAGGACGAGTAGTTTTCACTCCCGGATCAACAGCGACAAACACACCCGAAAAAACAGCGGTAATGTTTAGCGCCGTCGGCAAATCGGTATTGTCAGCCAGACGGTTACAATATTTTTCGACAAGATCTTTGTGCTCTTTTGCAGCCAGAGCCAGACTGCCATACACAAACCCGCCCTCCGACTTGATTTCGTCACTGACACACACGCCGTTAACCGTATATATCTTAATCGCGTCATCAATTTTGATTTCGCAAAAATCTGATTCCGCAGGTTTTTTCCGGTCGTCAAGACTGACGGGAACATATTCGCCCTCAAAAATATCCGTCAAAGGAGTGTATTTATACTTTTCCTGTTTCAGATTCAGAAACTCGCTGTTTTTTATTATGTCGAATTTGTTCATATTTCCAAGTTTTTCAGCCAGTCGTAGCCTTTTTTTTCGAGTTCAAGAGCCAATTCCT
Source organism: Prevotellaceae bacterium (assembly GCA_031270335.1). Classification (GTDB taxonomy): domain Bacteria; phylum Bacteroidota; class Bacteroidia; order Bacteroidales; family UBA932; genus JAIRLF01. Next base: position 3,376 of record JAISXV010000279.1, read on the forward strand.
TACCGGCAGATTTCACTATTTTACCTTTATATAATACGTGTACAAAATCAGGCACAATGTAATCCAGTAAACGTTGATAGTGAGTAACCAGAATCAACGCATTATCAGGAGATTTCAGCTTATTGACGCCTTCGGACACGATTTTCAGAGCGTCAATATCCAGCCCGCTGTCAGTTTCGTCGAGAATCGCCAGTTTTGGCTCTAAAATCGCCATCTGAAATATTTCGTTTCGTTTTTTCTCTCCGCCCGAAAAACCTTCGTTGACCGGACGGCTGATAAGAGCGGAATCCATGCCCGTCAATGCTGCTTTTTCTCTCATCATCTTCAAAAACTCCGCCGCTTTGAGAGGTTCAAGTCCCTTATATTTACGCTGTTCGTTAACCGCCGCTTTCATAAAATTGGTCATGCTCACGCCCGGAATTTCGACCGGATACTGAAAACTCAGAAATATTCCGGCATTAGCCCTGTCTTCGGGCGACATTTCGAGTAGATTTTTCCCCTCAAATTCTATTTCGCCCTGTGTTACTTCAAAGTTGTCGCGACCGGCGATTACCGAGGCTAACGTACTCTTACCCGAGCCATTAGGTCCCATTATAGCATGAACCTCGCCGGGGCGGACTTCAAGATTGATTCCTCTGAGTATCTCTTTACCTTCAACATTCGCATGTAAATCTGTAATTTTTATCATATCTTCTCATTTAAAATATCTTACATTCAATTTGTATAAATTTCGCTGCAAAAGTAGTAAAAAAACCAAAAAACGAATGTTTTCTTCATGAAAGTTACACCGAAAACGCAAAAATTGAAAAAAAATGTTACACCACGACGTCTTAATTATCAAAATATTATATCAATAAAAATATTTTTTTTCAAAAATATTTGCCAGAATAAAACATAATGTATAATTTTACGAATGGTTTTATCTAAAAATTAAATGGCGATTATGGAGACAGTGACTATAACATTCAATGAATTAAGGAGGATCAAAGATGCTCTTCCGAATGGTAGTATTCACAAGATTGCAGACCTGTTAGAGGTCAGCGTAGAGACAGTAAGGAATTATTTCGGCGGCGAGAATTTCGACCGGGGTAAGGCTATCGGAATACATTATGAGAAAGGTCCGGAAGGCGGAATCGTAACATTCGACGATTCTACCATCTTGAACCTGGCAAAAAAGATTCTTGATGAGCATAAGTTGGAGTATTAATTGCAAAACGGAAATGAACAATGTCCTTTGTGTATTTGTTCATAATTTCGTGATTAAAAAACAAAAGATTAAATGGCATTAGAAGTAAATAGGACTAATTATGAGGAGGTTATCAGTTCTGATAAACCCGTAGTTCTTGATTTTTGGGCAACATGGTGCGGACCATGCAGGGCTATCGCTCCCTATATCGACGAAATTGCTAAGGAATACGAAGGCAAAGTTATTGTAGGCAAAGTCAATATAGATGATGACAACGACGAATTGGCAATCAAGTATGGAGTAAGAAACATTCCTGCTGTTCTGTACATCAAAAACGGGAAGTTAGTCGATAAACAGGTAGGCGCAGCAGGCAAAGATGTCTTCGTTCAGAAATTGAAGGCGATATTATAAGCCTGCGAATTACCGTTGAAAACGGGTAAAGCGCCTGTTTTAAATAGTTGTACGTATGGATGATATCAAGATATTGACAGAACAGTTTATCCGTTATATGCAGACGGAAAAGAGGTCGTCGGAACATACGTTACGTGCGTATGAAAATGATGTTTCCGATTTTTTCGAATGTGTTTTTGATGACAAAACTGTTATTGACGTCTCCGAAGTAACAACGCTGATTGTCAGGCGTTGGGTTTCGGAATTGATGAAAAGCGGACTGACCCCGCGCTCTGTAAACCGTAAAACAGCAGCGCTAAATTCGTTTTTCAAGTATCTGATGAGAAAGAAAATAGTCACAACCAATCCTGTCGGCGGAATCACCAAACCAAAAGGTTCTAAAAAACTTCCGGCGTTTATTACCGAAGAGAAAATTGCTGATGTTATGGATTTTGCGAAGAATAATCCGGAAAATTATCCGGCATACAGAGATTATGTGATTCTGGAAACATTCTACGCTACGGGAATGAGAATCTCCGAACTGGCGAATTTGAGGCATAACGACCTTGATTTCAGTCTGCAGCAAATCAAAACACTGGGCAAACGAAACAAGGAACGTATTATCCCTATGACGGAGAATATCAGGCAAATACTGGAAGAATATGTTGTCAGAAAAAAGGTGTTTTTCCCGAATCCGGCAAGTAATTATCTCTTTTTCAATTCCAGAGGAGACGGGATATCGGTAAAATCGGTGTATCTGGGAGTGAAAAAGCAGTTACGGCTGGGCGGCGTAACAGGAAAGTCGAATCCTCATGTTCTAAGACATACGTTTGCAACGCATATCTTGAATAATGGAGCCGATTTGAACTCTGTTAAAGAAGTATTAGGACATGCAAGTCTGGCTGCAACGCAGATTTACACGCATAATACGTTTGAAAAGTTAAAATTAATTCATAATAAGGCGCATCCACGCGCTAAGGTTAAACAATTAAAAAATTGAAGCCATGAACTTAAATGTACAATCCATCAAATTTGATGCAGACAAAAAACTCATTGAGTTTATTGAAAAGAAAGTTTCGAAGTTAGAGAAATTCTTCGAAGGAATTGTCGGAGCAGACGTTTATCTCAGGTTAGACAGTCAGCCTGTTGAAAACAAAAAAGTCGAAATTCGCCTCAAAATCCCCGGCTATGACATATTCGCCGAACGGGCGTCGAAAAGTTTTGAGGAATCGACAGACTTATGTATTGATGCGCTTAAAACGCAGCTTACTAAAGCAAAAGAAAAAATGAGAGCATAATTTTTAATTTTATTTGTTAGACGAAAAATCCTTCGAAGATGAAAATCTTTCGAGGGATTTTTGTTTACAATTCTTTCATCCACAACTCATAACTTGCATCGCTGGGCATTCGCCAGTCGCCGCGTGGCGACAGATTTACCGAACCGACCTTAGGACCGTCGGGCAGACATGAGCGTTTGAACTGTTGCGTGAAAAATCTTTTGTAGAACACTTTCATCCATTTCAGAACAGTATCCTGTTCGTAAACGCCTGCAAATGCGATGTTTGCAAGAAACAATATCTTTGACGGCGAATATCCGAGCCGCAACAGATAGTACAGAAAGAAATCGTGCAGTTCGTAAGGACCGACAATTTCTTCGGTAGCTTGCGTAATTATTTGTCGTTCACCGACGGGCAGCAGTTCCGGCGATATCGGAGTATTGAGAATATCTTTCAGAATTTCGCGGACATTATCTTCGAGTTGAGTGTCGGCAATCCAGGCAACAAGACTTCTGACTAATGTTTTGGGAATGCTGACATTAACGCCGTACATCGAAATATGGTCGCCGTTGTAAGTTGCCCATCCGAGAGCGAGTTCCGACAAGTCGCCGGTGCCGATTACCAAGCCGTTACACTGGTTTGCCATGTCCATCAATATTTGCGTACGTTCCCTCGCCTGAGTATTTTCGTACGTAACGTTGTGAACGTCCGGATTATGACCGATATCTTCGAAATGTTGCAGACAGGCTTTGGTTATGTCGATTCTGCGGACAGCGACGCCAAGCTCTTTCATCAAGGTAACAGCATTATTGTAAGTGCGTTGAGTGGTTCCGAATCCGGGCATCGTGACGCCGACGATATTACCGCGTGGTATTTTCAGTTTGTCGCAGGTTTTGATGCAGACCAGCAGCGCCAGAGTGGAATCCAGACCGCCGGAAACGCCGATTACCTGACGCTGTATTCCCGTGTGCATGATTCGTTTGGCAAGTCCGCCGACCTGAATTGAGAATATTTCGTTGAAACTTTCGTCAGCCGTTTCGGACCTTGGAATAAAAGGTCGCGGGTTTACGTAACGGGATAATTTCGTGTCCTTTTCGGGAAAAGATATCGGGACAAAGATATAATTGTCATCAGTATAATTGGTGAACGAAGTATTTTTTGCACGCAACGACCGCAGTCTGTCAATATCGACGTCGGCAACAACAATCTGTTCGTCGAATGAAAACCGTTCGGCTTCGTTCAGCATAACGCCGTTTTCGGCAATTATCGCATTGCCCGAAAACACTATGTCTGTGGTCGATTCGCCCCATCCCGAACCCGAATAAACATATCCCGACATGCAGCGAGCGGACTGTTGCCCGATAAGCGACTTACGGTATTCGTGCTTGCCAATCAACTCGTTACTCGCCGAAGGATTGAACACGACATGCGCTCCGGCGATGCAATGTCCGGCGCTCGGCGGATTGGGAACCCACAAATCTTCGCATATTTCCACTGCAAATTTCACCTTTCTGTTGCCAAACAACAGATTGGGCGTAAATGGATAAGATTCTTTTGTGACTGATATTATTCCGGTTGATTCCGGCGTTTTTGTATCGAAATAAATTACACTGTCGGCGACGTCGTTTGCCGATGCAAACCAGCGTTTTTCGTAAAATTCGCTATTGTTCGGCAAATATATTTTGGGGACAAATCCGTATATCCTGCCTCTGCCGAACACCGCAGCGACGTTGAATATCTTGTCATTAAACATCAATGGCAGCCCTGCAACGACAATGATATCAAGCGCCGAAGTGTCGTCCACCAATTTTATCAAAGCGTTTTTAGCGCTGTCCAGCAACAATTCCTGAAAAAACAAATCGCCACAGGTATAAGACGTTATTGCAAGTTCGGGGAAACAGATTATTTCTACGCCCCGAGCGTTTGCCGATTCGGTTATTTCCCTGATTCGGGCGGAATTAAATTCGCAATCGGCAACTTTCACTTCGGGAATTGCGGCTGCTACTTTGAGAAATCCATGATTCATTTAATTGTTTGTTTTATTATGTTTTGAATAACTTCTTTGCCTATAGTGCATTTCAGACATTTACGGACGGCGCAGTATTCCGTTTGCAGATGAAGCAATGCCTGTGTCTGAAAAGCGTTTTCCGGCTTGATTCCATATCGAATCCACTCATTGACAACAGAGTTCGATTCGGCGCTTAACGATTCCAGAAAATATATCGCCCGTTCTCTCAATGTTTCGTCGCCGCGATAGATGAAATATGTGAAAATCGCCGGAGCCAATACATTAATAATCAAATTATCGACAGCATTTTTACCAAGCCGTTTCGGTACCGTTTTCGAGGATATTTTTCCGAAAACGTAGTGATCGTCCCAGTAGTTCGATGCGGTTACATCAAAGACGTCGTATATATCCTTTATGTTCTCCAAAGTTATGATTACTTCCCACAAACTCTGATATTTGCTCAATATTGCAGCCACTTGTGCGATGCGTATTGTCGGGAAATTCACGGGACGGAGTTTGGCATATTTCCAGAGACTTTTATCCATTGCAACAAGATTATGCTTGGTTTTAAGAAACTGATATTCCGACGATAACTTAAAGGTGTATTCATCAGTCGCCTCAATATCAAGCAATCCTGCCTGACCAAACAACAATGCTTCGACCGACGATAACGAATGGCTGTATTTTCGCAACAGTTTCGCCGGCAAACTGCGCGCCAGCATCTCGAAAGGCAACGCATTGGTTTTGAACCCGAAATATTTGAAGAGCGTGCAGTGAAAAACTTCTTCCAAATCGCTGAGTGTCTCATCTATTAACGCGCTTATATCGGCAGTTTTACGTTCGAGACGTTCGGAAGCGATTCTGTTCAGCCAGAACTTTGTTTTGAACGGATCGACGCCCAAAATGTAATTTGCACAGGGAATATTCTGTTCCGATTCGGAAAGTTCGAGGTATCGTTTCTTGAAATCTTCAGGACAAGTCAATTCTACACAGGGAATAATTTCTCCGTTTTGGCGGCGTATTACAACGTCGTTTTTTTCAACTGCGTGAAGAATGACGTTGTTGTATGCCTTATCGTTTTGATGTCCGTGCAAATTCCAGTCCGACGCTTTTTTGTGTATTTCGACCGTTCCCGCCCAGACAGTGTTGCCGATTCGGATTTTTGCATTGTAAAAATCGGGACCAGAATCCTTGTTTCGAACGCCAGCCGACAGTATTTCTACACATTCGCCCTCGCTCGTCATCAAATTTGCCGAATCATACAACCTTAAATTCCAGATAAATTGTAGAAAATCCTCGTTCATTTTTTTCCAAAATTATTACTAAAACAGTAATTCCGATATACAAATTTATGACTGCAAAGATAATGTTTTTTAAATAATTGACAAAATATTATAAGTAAACGAAAGTAAACGGGTGAATCTTTCTCAATTCTTTTCTGTCAAATATTTCCAGAACCGGACGGGCATAAACTGGCGTTGCAATTTTAGGTTAATACGTTCGCGGATTGTGATAGCTTTCAGATAATCTTTCCACAAGTCTCTGAAAGCGAGTTCCGATTCGGCTAATTTTTCGGGATTGATGTTTCCTGACGGCGAAATATCAAGATTGTCGAAACAGACCGTTTCTACGGTGTTCAGGTTGTAGAACAGACCGTATTTTCTTCTTGTGTCATACACAATCCACTGCTGGTCGGCATAGCGGTTTTTGAAAAAGTCGGCAGTCAAAAGCAGGACGTTATGGATAGGCTCAATCACTGCGAAATAAATATCATCGGCGGTTTTCTGGAAGCGGACAAATTGCCGGACACGTTCTTCTTCACGGGCTACCTTTTTATATACTTTCGACAGTTCGAGGACGTCGGCGTCGGCAAAATTCAGTTCGATACTCTGTTTTGCCGTTACCGCCTTTTGTATATAATGGAAAATCACGATTTCTATCCCCTCAATTTCAGAGAGATAATCGACAAAAAGCATGCGTAATGCCGAAGGAGAAATCTTTTTCCTGAGCGCTGCCAGAACACGTTCCGATTTGACTTCGTCGGTAATCACCTCAAACGATTCGGTAAACAATGGCACAACAATATCCTTGCCCACAATCTTTTGCGGAAATTCGCGTCGGTAGAAAGCGTCGAAAACGCAGGTCAGCAATCCCTCGAAAGTGTTATCATAAATAAAATAAAGCATTTATCCTCCCACGCCAAAATCAATTACTAACTGTCCGTCGTCGGTTTTCTTTTTCTTCTTTTTCGGAATGGCAGTCAAAGCCTTGCGAACATATTCCGTACCCGTCTCATGCACAGTCGATACGGCGAGTTCGTTACAGCTGATGAAAAACCGTGCACGTTTCATCACAACGCCCATTTTCTGCAAATGTCCGGACGTCAGTTGTCCGTAACGGCGTGAGGTTACAATCAGTTTAGCGGATTTCACTCCTATGCCCGGGACACGCAATATCATCTCGTAATCAGCGGTATTGATGTTTACGGGAAAGGCTTCGGGATGCCGCAAAGCCCACGACAGTTTCGGGTCGATATCTAATTCGAGATTGGGATGCGCGTCGTTGACAATCTCATCGACCTTGAAATGATAGAAACGCATCAGCCAGTCAGCCTGATACAGCCTGTTTTCGCGCACCAGCGGCGGAGCGTTCAGAGCCGGCAAACGGGCGTCGTAAGTGTTTACGGGAATATATCCCGAATAATAAACCCGTTTCATCGCCGGACGCTGATACAGAGCGTCGGACAAACTCAGGATTTTCATGTCGTTATCGGGCGAGCCGCCGATAATCATCTGCGTACTTTGTCCGGCGGGAGCAAAACGCGGAGCATGACGGTATTTTTTCCGGTCTTCCTTACCCTGCAAAAATCCCTGCTGGATATATTGCATCGGCGTGTAAACGCTTTGATAGTTTTTGTCGGGCGCTACTAATCTAAGACTTTCTTCCGAAGGCATTTCGATGTTGCAACTCAGACGGTCGGCGTACAAACCGGCTTCGACAATCAACTCACGGCTTGTTCCGGGAATGCTTTTCAGGTGGATATATCCGTTGTAATTGTGAACCGTACGCAAATCCTTGGCTACACGAACCATACGTTCCATAGTGTAATCGGCGTTGCGCACAATTCCCGAACTCAAAAACAGTCCTTCGATATAATTCCGGCGATAAAATTCGATGGTCAGCTCAACCAGCTCCGACACGCTGAACGTCGTACGCCGGATATCGTTACTTTTTCGATTCGCACAATAAGCGCAATCGTAGATGCAGCAGTTTGTCAGCATGATTTTCAGCAGAGAGACGCAACGTCCGTCTTCCGTGAAACTGTGACAGATACCCCAACCGGAAGTCGAGCCGATGCTTTTTCCCGGATTGTCTCTCGTCGTGCCGCTCGATGCGCATGAGACGTCGAATTTCGCCGCCTCGGCAAGTATTTTCAGTTTATCGAAGATTTTTGAATCCATTCTATCTGCAAAAATTTTTACTGTGAAATAAGATTATAACCCGAAATATTTCCATACAGGAATGACCTCAATATCATTAAACTGTCGGGATTGATTGTAGGTAATGACAATTTTACGCTGTAAACTGATTTGCCCGTCAACAACGGAAAAACCTCTCCATTCTCGTTCTTCGTTTTCGGGCGTCAGTTCATAACACACCTGTATTGCCTGAAAATTAGTGTCTTTCTTCAAAACGAAATCACATTCGCCATTACGGTTGCCGAAAGTAATTTCGTCCCAACCCTGCTTACACAGTTCGGTAAACACGAAATTTTCGAGCAATTTGGCTTTATTATCCATAAATCGATATGAAAGCGCATTAATCAACCCGTTATCAGCCGAATAAATTTTGTGCAGATTGCGTGCGGTTTCTTTTTGCGAAAACGAAAAGTTAAATACGTCGTTTACTATATAACTGTCGATCAGGATTTGGAGATATTTCTTCACTGTATTTTCATTGCTTCCAACCGCTCCGGCAAGGCTTTTATAAGAAAACAGCGTCGCAATATTCGACATCATGTATAAAAGCAATCGTCTGAATGTCGGTACATCCGATATTTTTTGATATACAATACAATCTTTCATCACGATAGAATCAAAATAGCTTTTAAGCAAATCCGACCTGATTTCCCTGTCGGCTATTTGCATGATTTCGGGAAAAGAGCCCCACTGCAAAACATCGTCGAACAGTCGCAAAACTTCCGGTTTCCGACTAAGCAGTTCGTAATTATTCGATATCCCGTTTATAGTCAACAGTTCCCGAAACGAAAACGGATAAACCGTATCAACAAAATATCTGCCGGACAGCAAAGCGGAATAATCGTTTTGCAATAACGAAGAATTGGAACCCGTAACAAATATTTTTCGAAACAAATTGCTGTCATACACGCTTTTAACAAATTTTTCCCATGCTGTTACAGTCTGTATTTCATCTAAAAAAAGATATTGCACTTTTTCGCCGGTAATTTTTTCGGCAGCTTCTATTATGTTGTAAAGCAGAGAAGAATTGTTCCACGCCTCAAAATAGACAGGGTCGTCCATATTTAGAAAAAGAATGGCTTTGGGCGAGACGGTATCCATCAAACGATTCACAAGTAACCGGAAAATCGACGATTTTCCGCAACGCCTTATACCTGTCAACGCTTGTATATGTTTTGTTTCGCACTTTTTCCAGATACGGTCAAATATCTCACGTTGATGTAGTTGCTCGTATTTATTCCCCGACCAGTGCGGATTCTGATGCAATAATACATTTTCCATTTCTACATAATTTTTAAAATACAAAGATATATGTTTTTTTGGTTTCGCGAAATCCATTTCGTCAAAATGACTGTTTTCGCGAAATCCGTTTCGTCAAAATGACTGTTTTCGCGAAATCCATTTCGTCAAAATGGCTGTTTTTGCGAATCCATTTCGTCAAAGAAAATAAATTGTTTCAGAAAAAAATATTCTGTTTCTAAGATTCATTATATATCAGTAAATGAGGAAGAAAAGCCATGTGTAACGATAATTTGTTGTTTTTTTGAACAAAATATTTCACCAATTGATAAAAATAGATTACTTTTGCGGAACTTTTTAATGAAAAAAAAGATATAGATATGTCAGGTAAAAAACAGGATAACAAGGACAAAGAGCAGGTTGCCGAGATAGTTGAAGGGATTCATAAAATCGAAAATTTCTTCAAGGAGTACAAAAATGT
>JAISXV010000003.1 GCA_031270335.1 Prevotellaceae bacterium
ACAGATAGAACCTTTGCTAAGCCTACACTTCGGGCGGACAAATGTGTATTTGCTAAGTTCTTCATTAAGGCTATTTTGAGTCTTAACTCGAATGTCAAATGGCACAAATATAGGAATGCAACCAATTGGCAACAAAATATATAATCAAAATTTATCTGACATGGCAAACACATTCACACAAATACACCTTCAGACTATTTTTGCCATTCAAATGATTGCATAATTGAGTAATTTACGCTATTGCACGCTGGCAAATGTTTATCGACCTTTGCGGCTCGCCAAACTTGTTTGAGATATCAAAAAAAGGGCGGTACTTTTGAAGTACCGCCCTTTTTCATAAAACCATTTTGGGCGCTTTTATGGGTGTTTCATTTATAATACATTTATTTTCAGGGTTAATTGCGGTGAGGGGGGGATTCGAACCCCCGGTACAGTTTCCCGTACGACAGTTTAGCAAACTGTTGGTTTCAGCCACTCACCCACCTCACCGGAGCGTCGCTCGAAACGACGCGCAAAAGTAGTAAAAATTTCAATTCGACAAACTATTTCTCGAAAAAAAATAAAATTTTTGCCTATTTTTCGTTAATAACTTCAAAGATTTTGATCTTTGGAGGAGCTGCTGCAACCTCATCCATCAGGGCGCCGAATTTCTTGAAATGCTCTGTGGCAAAGTGAGTATCGACTGCCGCCTGACCCTTCCATTCTTCTACAAACACGAACTTGTTTTTCTCCTTTAAGTCGGCAAACAAATTATAGCTTGCATTACCTTCTTCAGCCTTACTTTTGGTGATAACCTCCTGCACTTCGGCTAAAAATTTCTCAACCTGGTCGATTTTGATGTCAAGATATGCCGTTATGACAATCTTTTTCACCTCTGCTTTGTGACCTTCTTTACAACACGATTCGGTTTTCTCGCATTTTTTCTCTTTCGACCCGCAATTACACGAATAAGCAAGCAACATAACGCTTGTAATCAAAACAAATGATAATACTTTCTTCATTTTTTGTATAAATATAAAATTATTAATAGTTTAATTATCAAATTAATATTTAGCATCGACAGCGCCTTCCGCTCCTCTCGGAGATTTATAGTATGCTCTTATTTGAACGCCTTTTTTAGCTCCCTGCAAACTGCCAACGCCTTTTTGAGTTGGGATTTCGACTAATTTTTCTTTTTCGATTTTAAAAAACGTAGCAGAAGTGTACGCTCTGTCGCTCAATTCCATTTTCAGCGTTCCTCCGCTTGTACTGAATTTGATAGCAGGCTGTTTGATTTTTGTTCCCCCCGCATCATATTCTTCGAGAGGAGGCACAGGTTTTCCGTTCTCATACGTGCAAACCATAGTCAGCGAACCGTCTTTTTTATAATTGTGTCTGGTTCCGTGAACTTTGCCGTTCGTGTATGGAATATCTCCATGTTTTTCGCCTGTTTCGTAATAGGATTCCATGATTCCGTTTCGTTTGGCTTCCTTATACTCGATTTTAGTGCGCAATTTCCCATCTGAGTAATAATGTTTTGCAACACCGTGGATTCGACCATTCACAAACGGTTCTTCGCTCGCCAAATAACCTTCTTTATAGGTAAATTTGACAAAATTAAGGGAATCGCCCTCATAAACAACTCCATCTCTTGGAGGTCCGGCTTTTTTTGTTGTTTCTCCGCATGCAAAAACGCCAAGCAGGACAACAGTTATCAAAAATATTTTTTTCATTTTATATAAATTTAAAACACATCATTTATACTTTTTTCAACGCGCAAAGTTAATAAACTTTTTAATTGTTGCATTTAATAATTTTAAATTAATTAAAAAAACCGGAAATTTATACAAAAAACGGTTAGAAAACACATAAATTTATGGTTCGCCACACAATTTTTTTTCAATTTTATTACAAAAAATTTATCATTTCTCATTTTTATTATCTACATATAATTGAACAAATTATGACATTATTTGTTTATTTATTTATGAGCGATTCGATTATTTTTTGAAAAAAAATCAGATTTTATGCGTCTATTTCAAAAAATAGTATTAAAATTGCACTTGAAAATTTTATTATAATTAAAAGGAGGTACAATTTTTTTAATCTTAAAGTTAGATGAAAGCTAACAAAGATTTTCGCAGATATGCCGGCGATAGTCGCGGCAGCGAATACGTGAAAGGGAAATCGCCCTTAAAAGAGAAAAAATCAAAACGGTCGATTTATGATGAAATCGAAGAAGATGAGGATATTGGATATTCCAATTTCCGAAAAAAAGAATCTGTGGAAGATTACTTCGATGATGGAGATTACGATGATTATGAAGTTGAAGACGTTGATGACGAATTTGATTTCGTCGATGATGAGTATAATGATTATGAAGATGACGAATATTGATTTTTTTTCGGAGGCTGTTCGTAGAAACAGCCTCTATTCTTTTTGAAATAAATTAGTTAAATAAAAATAACATGAAAAAAATTTGTGAGCTATTATTTGTGAGCGTTTGTTTGATTTATCTGTTTGTTTCGTGTAATGGTTGCGGAAGCAAAAAAACGGAACCCGAAACACAAAAAACGGAAACTTCGCTCGAAAAATTGGTCGAAATCTGGAACGAAGCTAACAACAACAAGGATATTAACGTTTTAAGAAGTTTGTATGATACCATTGTACATTTTTATCAATACAAATATACTGTTGATGAATGTATCAAAAGCAAAATCGCATATTTCGAGAAATATCCTGATTTTAAGCAGATAATCGAAGGTAAAATCTTTATTGATTCGATAAAGGATGGTCTTGTCAGGATAAATTTCACCAAAACAGTAATCAAAGACAACAATGATGAAAAAGTTGCGGCATATTTGATTTTCAACAGACATAACGAAGTGTGGAAGATATATGCCGAAAGCGACTTGATAACAGACCGTTTACTTTCGTCTGGAGCGCAAATTCCAAGTAATGCTGTCGAAGGCGATTTCGACGGCGACGGAGTGACGGATTATATGTGGCTTGAACCTGTCGGCAAGACGGAAGAATGTAAAATTCGTTTTTCGGGAGCCATTCCGCCTGTAATTGTAGAAACATGCCTTGGCGGAAGTCCTGTCAATGAAGGCGATCTCAATGGCGATGGCGCTGACGAAGTCGGATTGCTGCCGGTCTGGGAATCAAGTTGCTGGAAAGGATATTTCGTTTATACGTTTAGAGAAAATCAATGGATTGAAGCTCTCGAACCGATATCGACGCATTGTATTCAGTGGGAAAAAAACATTTTGCCCGTTGTCAAAGACAGCACACGAAAGGGTTATGTCTTTGTCAATTACAGCGAACTTACAGACGAAGGTATTGAAGTTAAAACAAAAACCGTCAAATTGCAATGAAAAACAGAAAATTGCTTAATTCCGAGTTAAACCGTTTAAGTCCTCAGGAATTTAAAGTCGCTGACAAACTGCACATAACACTGGTGTTAGATAATGTGCGAAGCGCTCACAACACAGGCTCGGCATTTCGCACTTCCGACGCATTTTGCATTGAGAAAATATTGCTATGTGGAATATCATCAACGCCGCCGTCTGCCGAAATCCATAAAACTGCTCTCGGCTCAGAAGATTCGATGGACTGGGAATATTTCGAAAAAACAGAAGACGCAATAGCCATTCTCCACAAAAAACACTATCGGACGATCGCAGTCGAACAGACCGAAAACAGTATTATACTGGATGATTTTATCCCCGATCGAAACCTGAAATACGCTCTTGTATTCGGCAACGAAGTAAAAGGCGTTCAACAAAATATCGTAGATATGTGCTGCGACTGTATCGAAATCCCGCAATTCGGAACAAAACACTCGCTGAATGTTTCGGTCAGTATCGGAATCGTTCTCTGGCATTTCATGTCGAGCAGATAATCGTATTTTTTAAAAAATATTCATGAACACGGGTATCATTTGTCAATTCCGGATGGAATGCAACGGCGAGGAAATTATCCTGTTCAGCAAAAAGAATTTTGTCCTGCCATGAAAGCAGAATTTTGACATTGCTTTCAACCTTGTCGATATACGGCGCACGAATAAAAACGGTGTGGAACGGAATATCGCCCAATACAGGGATTGCCATATCAGCCTCGAAACTTGCTAATTGTCGTCCGAAAGCGTTACGTTCCACGTACGTGTCCATAAGTCCCAGACGGTACTGTTCGCTGTTGTTGATATATTTCGACAAAAGGATCATACCTGTACAAGTACCGAAAATCGGCAACCCTTTGCGTCCGAGTTCGGCAATCGGTTCCAGCAAGTTATAGCGAACCAGCAGTTTTCCGACCGTAGTACTTTCTCCTCCCGGCAGTATCAGCCCGTCTATTCCGTCCAAATCGCTTGGATTCAACACATCGACTGTTTCGACGTTCAGGCGGTGCAACATGTTTCTATGTTCTCTGACAGCGCCTTGCAATGCCAAAATTCCGATTCTCATTTTACCAACCTCGACCGGCAATCTTTTCTTTATCATCCATTTGGGCTACGCTTTGACCGCGCATTGCTTCTCCGAGTCCTTTCGACACTTCGGCGAGCAATTTGGCGTCTTTGTAATGAGCAACGGCTTCGACAATGGCTTTTGCCCGTTTAGCAGGATTGTCCGACTTGAATATTCCGGAGCCGACGAACACGCCATCGCAACCCAATTCCATCATCAATGCAGCGTCGGCGGGCGTGGCAACTCCTCCGGCTGCGAAATTAACAACAGGAAGACATCCCAATTCTTTCACCTGCAACACTAATTCGTAAGGAGCGCCAAGTTCTTTTGCTATACTCATCAACTCCATTGGCGATGCACTCACAACACGTTGAATATCTTCGTTTACACGACGTATATGGCGAACGGCTTCAACGATATCGCCTGTGCCGGCTTCGCCTTTGGTACGAATCATAGCAGCGCCTTCACCTATTCGACGAAGAGCTTCGCCGAGATTACGCGCTCCGCATACAAACGGAACTTTGAAATCGGATTTCAGAATGTGATAGACGTCGTCAGCCGGAGTCAACACCTCGCTTTCGTCGATATAATCAACATCCAAAGCTTCGAGTATCCGGGCTTCAACTATGTGACCTATCCGTGCTTTCGCCATTACGGGAATTGATACGGCTTTTTGAATTCCGATAATCATTTCCGGGTCCGACATGCGTGCTACTCCGCCTTGAGCGCGAATATCCGAAGGAACCCGTTCTAACGCCATCACTGCTACGGCGCCTGCTTCTTCGGCAATTTTGGCGTGCTCGGGATTGACAACATCCATGATAACTCCGCCTTTAAGCATTTCTGCCAAACCTTTTTTTACTGCAAATGTTCCTGTTTCTTTGTTTATTTCAGACATATTCATTCATTTATATTTAATAAAAAACAAGGCGCAAAGGTAACACATTTTTCCCAATAGACGCATATATACCATAAACGTGGTATGTTAGATTGTTCCCAATAGAAGGTCTATTTCATCTTTCGATGATGCTTGCGATATAATAATGTCGATTTGCGAATGTCGGATTAGTTGACTTTAATTTGTCGCCGGCTTCGTTGAATTTCGCAGCATATTCTTTCGGGAATTTGGCGAAAAGCGAACAATAATTATGAGAAATATACGTTCCTTTTTTAATCTGCGAACTTAACGCTTTGAATATTATCTCGAAGGCTTCCGGATGTCCGGTGTTTATCAAAAGTCCTGCAAAATCGGAGAAAGAATCGTTTACTATGCTGTAAGAACTTATTATTGCAGATAAAAACGACTGTAGCTCTTTGTTTGTATTAATCAAACCAATATACACTCTGGCGAGCCTGAACGAAATATTTTGCTTTTTCGGGAATTTGGCGGCAAAAAGTTTTATCCAGCGGTCGTCGATATAATTCCGGTTCGGATTTCCGTTTTCGTCGAGAAAAACATCGGCAAGAATCTCTCCATAAAGCAGTTTGTCGATATGTTTCGAAAAATATTCATATACCGTTTCTTTTTCCGTTCCCTGTCTCACCGACGCCCGGAAACAGGAATACAAAAATTCGTCGCTGTACGAATTTTCTGTCAAAAATCTCAGACATTCAAGTCCTCCTTTTGTGTTTTCCAGACTTTTGGCGACAAAACCCGCAAGCCATTCGTACGAAAAAGAATCACTTGAGTTTGTCCTTGTTATTTTCAACACTTCACGGAATTTTTTGTCGGTAAACATATTTCTGTAAAATGCTATAATGTCGTTGTTTATATTGCAGTTGAACGGTTTTATGCTTGTCATCAGATTTTCGAGGGCGGCGGTTACGGTTTTCGCATCCGCCGATTTGTCGAATGCGAGACATTTTTCGTATTCAGCTTTTGCTTTTTCGAATAATGCGAGAATAAATTTATCCGGCAGCCTGATTTTCAACACGTCGCCAAGTTCCGACACATCCTGTTTTCTCTTGCCCGAAATGAACAACTCAGCCAAAGTACGTTGCGCTGTTTCGGTATTCAAGTTCGCCAAAGCTTTGTATGCGGCTAATCTGATGGGTTTATGCTTATCGCCGGCGTATTTGATTAACAAATCTTCGTTTTTCGAATCGTTGCTCAATATTTTTACTGCTTCTGCCTGCAAAAGCGCCGACGAATTGCCAGTCAAAATCTTATCAGCCATTTCCAATATTCCGGAAAAACCTGATTCGCTCAATATCCTGAATCTGCGGATGTCGCCCGTTTTTCCTTCGTAGCTGAATCCATTTAATAAAAAAGGAATCATTGGTTTGCCAATTGCCGGAATGACAGTTGTTTCGATGTAATCGGCAAATTCTGCATAACGGTCAGCCAGAGCAGCGTCAAACAGATGGTAAATCCTGAAATCGTTGAACTGTCCGTTTTCGAAAGCCGTTTTTACATCGTCCAGACGTCCCTCTCTCTGCGCGCTCAAAGCCTCGATTAAAGGTTTGAGCGCCAGATAGGATCTGTTGGTATTGACGTCCTTTAACGGCAGGACGGGCTTCAATTCCGTTGCCTGCTGTTCAGCATCGACAGTTTCGCCCTGAGTATATAATATCGAATACAAAAGCGTACTTACTTCCAGCAATTTGGTCGAAGAATCGGCGGATTCGGCATTGACAAGATTTTCAATGCCTTCGGCTACTTTCTTGAACACAGGCGATTTTTCGCCTAATTTAGCGAAAACAGCCGCCTGTTTCTGTAAACGCGGGTCGTTTTTCGCAAATTTACTGCCCGCAATAAACAAACGGTTGATTTCTTTCTGCAAATCGTATAATGGAAGAAATTTCATTGCCGCTTACCTTTATATTTACTTTACATTTACTTTACTATCGTCATTTCGTCGATCAGATATTTAGCGTCTGCATATTTGTCAATAACAAACAAAGTATATCTTATATCCAGATTTATACATCGTTGCAAATTTGTTTCGTATGCAATATCTCCGCTCATTGCCTCCCAGTTGCCGTCGAAAGCTGTGCCAATCAACTCGCCTTTTGCGTTTAATACCGGACTTCCGGAATTTCCGCCCGTGATGTCGCCGCTAAAAATAAAGTTGACAGGCAAACGTCCGTCTTTCATTGCATAAGCTCCGAAATCTTTCGTTCCGATAAGCTGTTTCAATTTTTCAGGCACCACAAATTCCCAATTATCAGGGTCTTCCTTTTCTATGATTCCTTTAGCCGTAGTCACATGCTCAAAATATCCTGCATCCTGTGGTTCGTAGCCCGATATTTTACCGTAAGTCAGTCGCATAGTGAAATTTGCATCCGGATACACAGGTCGCACACCTTCGTACATTTCACGTAATCCGGCTACATATTTGCGATGTCCTTCTCTGTATTTTAAAGAGTTAGCTGCATCTTCCTTTTGAAATTCCCGTATTTTCTGCGAAACGGAACGGGCTAATTTAATGGCGATATCGTTTTCCGGCGTTTTTTCTGTGGGATTGTTCCAAAATGCTTCAATTTTTTCCTTATCCAGCAGGAACGTATTGGAAAACAGGTAATCGACATATTTTCCGAAATCGCCGGCGTATTCATTATATATTGTGTCGAAAATTGCAGGACGGTCTTCTTGCGGAACATTATCGTAGTAAAGTTTCAACATCACTGCCGAGATTTTTTTGTCCGTAGCCTGATTATAGTTTTTGAAAAAATTTTCCATCCATTCTTTCGATGCTTCGACTGTTCGCTGAATATTCTGCGTTTCACCGTTTTGCAGCGCATTATACAAATCGGCGAAAGTATTGGCAAACGACACTATTTCACATCCGCGCAAAACCGATTCCGAAAGATACTGACGTGCGTACAGGTTTTTCGCACGTCCTTTTACAGCCGATTCTATCAGCGACAAAGCGTTGCCATACAGTTCTTTTCTGCCTGCATCGGCGTTTGTCCAGTTTGTAAACTGAATTTCCTGCGCCCGTTTCTGGTCAATAACTTTCAATTTTTTCAAAGCCTTGCTCATTCCTATGGAATTTTTCCAGTAGTTGCTTGAACCGCTGTATTTTGTGGCATACTGTATTTTTACTTTAGGGTCGGCGAGCATGTCCTCCATCATCAGTTCCTGACGGATACCTCTGATTTTTATCATGTTGGCATTAGATATCGAAATTCTTTCGTCCACTTCCCACGAAGTCATATAACGCTGCGTGCTTCCGGGAAATCCCATAACCATCGCAAAATCACCTTCTTTAAAGCCTTTCAACGATATCGGAAAATGATGTTTCGGTCGCAACGGCACGTTATTTTCGGAATAGTCTGCCGGATTGCCGTTTGCATCGGAGTACACACGGAAAATCGAAAAGTCGCCGGTGTGACGGGGCCACATCCAGTTGTCGGTATCAGCGCCGAACTTGCCTATCGACGAGGGTGGCGCTCCAACTAATCTAACATCCGAATAAATCTTATAGACAATAAGATAGAAATCGTTGCCTCCAAACATTGGCGATACGTATGCTCGAATATGGCTGGTATTGTTTCGTGCATTTTTCGCAATACTGTCCGACAATTTCGCAATAATTTCGGCGCGTTTTTCTTCCGAAGAAACGTCTTTCAAAGCAGGAGCAATTTGATCTGTAACATCTTCGATACGTTCAAGAAATTGCACCGCTAATCCGGGCGTAGGTTTTTCTTCCGATTTGTTTTTTGCCCAGAAACCGTCTTTTAGATAATCGTTTTCGACACTGCTGTGTTGTTGGATAGCGCCGTATCCGCAGTGGTGGTTAGTCAGCAACAACCCCTGTCCGGATATGATTTCGCCGGTACAGCCTCCGCCGAATATCACAACGGCGTCTTTTATGCTCGAGGAGTTAATACTGTAAATGTCTTTGGCGGACAACTTAAATCCCGCCTTTTTCATATCTTTGATATTTAATTTTTCAATAAGCGGCAACAGCCACATTCCTTCGTCAGCCCTCGTTTGCGGTATCAAAATCACCGAAACAATCAAAAATAATAGTATCTTTTTCATATAATATTTATTTAATAACTTTAAAATCAACATTAAAAGAACAGATTTGTTCTGTTTTAATTTTTGTAAAAGTAATGAATTTTTTCTGAAACAAAAATTTCAAAGTATTACTCTTTCGAGATAGTTGGAGATAAATTTTTTCTGTTCGTTGAGTTGCGTGATTTTTTCAAGGACGGCGAATTGTTTTTCTACATCGTTTTCGTTTTTCAACTGTTCGGATAGTTTGAAGATAGCGCTTGACAGGATTTTGGATTTGTACGCTGCTAATGCTTTCGGGATAGCGAGAGCCATGTTAATAATCACGCTGTTTGTGCCGTCCCATATTTCGCTAACCGTATAGTTTTCGTTTCCCTGCATCTTTGTGTCCATCAGGAGCGACACCGCTACCGACGACACATCAATTTCATGATGTTGAATAAAATATTTTACGAAATATTCAGTATCTCGGTCGGAAGACGTCTCCAGCAATTTTTCGTATTCCTCAAACAGCTTTTTGTAGTGCAGATTCTGAAACTCCAAATCGTCGTTTTTGATATCCTTAATAATATATTCATCAACATGAATGATAATATCTTCGCCTTCGTCGTTTTGGGTGCGGAACAATTTTTCACGACCATGTTTCAACATATACATCAACAGTTCTTTTTCCTGTTCCTGACAAAAGATATTGCTCACAAACGCCGGAATCGACGGCAAGACCTCAACAACAGGAGACGGCTCATTTGCTTCGGATTGTTTTTCGGCTTCGGCGCTGAGTTGTTTGTTTCTTTTTCGGGCGACTTCCGTGTTAAGGATGTTATCCTCAATCTCAAGCAGTTTGCTGCATTTTTGAATATACACGTTACGTGTAATCAAATCGGGAATCACTGCAATAGAATTTACTATTTCGTGAATAACTTCCGCCTTTTTTATCGGGTCGTTGACGCCCTCATTCAACAGATTGACTTTGAACGAAAGAAAATCCTGTTCGGCAGAATCAAGGAATCGCCGGAGTTCGTCTGCATTATGTTTACGGGCATACGAATCGGGGTCTTCGCCGTCGGGAAGAAGAACGACTTTGATTTTCAATCCATATTTCAACAGCATGTCGATACCGCGAATAGAGGCTTTTATTCCGGCAGCGTCGCCGTCGAACAGTACCGTTACGTTTTCCGAAAATCGTGAAATCAATTTAATCTGTTCTTCGGTCAGCGAGGTGCCCGACGACGCTACAACATTCTCTATTCCTGACGAAAACAGCGATATCACATCTGTGTATCCTTCGACTAAATAGCATTTGTCGAGTTTGCTGATTGCCTGTTTCGAAAAATATAGTCCGTACAGCACATTCCGTTTCAGGTAGATATCGGAATCGGGCGAATTAAGGTACTTTGCCGTTTTCTTGTCTGTACGCAAGATCCTGCCGCCGAACCCTATAACCCGTCCGCTGAGCGAATGAATCGGAAACATCACCCGTCCGCTGAATCTGTCGAACAAAGCGCCGTCGTCGCGTTTTATCGACAGTCCCGTTTTCACAAGAAATTCTTCCTTATATCCGGCTTTAATCGCCGCTTCGGAGAATGCCGTTCTTTTTACGGGACAATATCCGAGTTGAAATTTGTCGATGATTTTTTTCGAAAATCCCCGTTCCTGAAAGTATGACAGCCCGACAGCCTTACCTTCGTCGTTATTGTTCAGCGTGTCGGAGAAAAAAGTGTTGGCAAAACTTGATACTATCAACATGCTTTCACGGTCGTTGTTACGGACGATTTCTTCCGCCGACTGTTCCTTTTCTTTTACTTCAATACCGTATTTTTTGCCGAGATATTTGATTGCTTCGACATACGACAGCCGTTCGTGTTCCATAACAAACGACACAACATTGCCCGCCTTGCCGCATCCAAAACATTTGAAAAGTCCTTTCGCCGGCGACACTGTGAATGATGGCGTCTTTTCGTCATGAAAAGGACATCGAGCAATGAAATTCACACCTCGACGCCGCAATGTGACAAAATCGCCAACGACGTCAACAATATCGGCGGCGTCAACTATTCTTCCTATTGTCTGCGGGTCAATCATTGTATCACGATTTTGCTTCGACGAGTTTCACTTTTTTCGTTCCGGATTTTTTCTTTTTCGACATTTCCAATTTGTAGTTTCGGATATACAAACTTATTTCTTCTCTGTCTTTGTCGGACAAGGTCCCGCTGTCAATTACAAAATCTACTCCTTCCGGTTCTCTTATAAATCCCATGACTGTTATGTTTTATTACTTTGCTCTGATAAGTTTCACGAAATCATCGAAAAGGAAATCGGCGTCTGTAGCGCCGCTTGCCGCTTCGGGGTGAAATTGCGCCGAAAAAAACGGTTTTGTCTTGTGGCGGATACCTTCGTTAGAGCCGTCGTTCATATTGACAAAAAGTTCTTCCCAGTCGCTGTCCAAGCCCGAAGGATCAACCGCATAACCGTGATTCTGTGCAGTTATCAGACACCGGTTTGTGCCGGCTACGCGCACAGGCTGATTATGACTGCGATGTCCGTACTTGAGTTTGTATGTCTTTGCTCCGGCAGCCAGCGACAGGAGTTGATTGCCCATGCAGATTCCGAAGATGGGTTTGTCGCCGCCGAGCGCTTTTCGCAACCGTTCGATTGTTATATCGCAAAAAGCGGGGTCGCCGGGACCGTTTGAGATGAACAGCCCGTCGTACTCAATGGTCGAAAAATCATAATCCCAAGGCACACGTATCACCTCAAGATTACGTTTCAACAGACACCTTATTATATTGTGTTTCACTCCGCAATCGATCAAAACAATACGTTTGTCGCCTGAACCGTGGCGCATCACTTCTTTACATGACGCCAACGCCACCTGATTTTCGATCGAAGGGTCGTACAGTTCCGTTTTGTCGTCGGGATTATCGGTAATCATACCTTTCATCGAACCTTTTTCCCTGAGAATCTTCGTCAGTTCGCGGGTATCGACGCCCTGAATCGCGGGTATCCGGTATGTTTTGAGCCAGTTGTGAAGGCTTTGTTTCGAGTTCCAATGACTGTGTTCGTCGGAATAGTCGGATACTACCAGACCCGAAATCTGAATCTTTTCCGATTCGAAGAAAAGCGACAGATTTCCGTTCATCGAATCTTCGGGAACGCCGTAATTGCCAATCAACGGGTAGGTTGTAACAAGAATCTGACCAAGATACGAAGGGTCGGTCAAACTCTCGGGATAGCCAACCATCGCAGTATTAAAAACTACTTCTCCCGATGCGAAAATGTCCTTGCCGAAGGACGTTCCGCTAAATTTTGTTCCATCTTCCAGAACAAGGTAAACAGGTTTACTTTTATGCATAATCCAAATCCAAAATACGGGCGCAAAATTACGGAAAATTTTTTATTGACAAGATATGATTTACTTTTCGGCGGGCAAAAGTATATTCAATTGTTTACATATCATAGCACATAAGTAACTATCATTTTCACAAATCAGAAGAAAAATCTGCGTGAATTTGCAAAATCTACATCATTTGTATGCTAAATCCTCAATTGTCAATTGCCAATTCAATAACATACACGTCGGGATAGATATTTTTCAGGCTGTCGATTGCATTGTTTGAGCTTTCCTGCGAGGGATAACTGAAAATCACAGCATAAGGCGTTTCGTTGTCGATACAATAGACGGATGTTCCGGATATTTTCCGGGAAAAATCTCTTGCCTCGCGAAGTTTTTCGAACGACGACAGCACAATTCCATATTTTGGAGTAAAATATTCTTCGTATTTCAACACTGTATCAGGCGTTTTAGCCGGTATTTCGGATTCAGGAATCCTGTGTTCGTCGATGAGGATATACCGGAATATGGCAAATATCGAAGCAATGGCAAATATTGCGATGATTAAAACGCCTGCCATCAAGCCTTTAGTTCCGATTTTTTCCTTTTCATCGCGTTTTTTTTCTTCGTTCCGTCTGACAATGCCATATTCGTCCAATTCGTTGTCTGTTAAGCCGTTTACTTGAAAATCCACAGGCTCCAGTCCGAACGATTCAATCAAAAGATTCTCCGATTCCTGTTCAAACATTAATTTTGCCTGTTTTGACACATACAGACGTCCCAACTCCGGCAACAGCACCTCCTCGCCCGTAGCGAGCAACACGCAAATATTGTCAATCCAGAACGCAAGTTCCTCTTTTGCAACGCCAATCGACATATTATTAACCTGCGCTATACGGTTTTCCAGTTTTTCGTCGTTCCAGATTTCATTTTGATGAAAGACAACCGATTTTGAAGGCGGATATATTTTGTCGGTAGCAATTGCTGCCGGCGAATATTCCGACAAAAAACTCCCTAAACAGGGCAACGACACCCTGTTATACTCCATTATCAAATCTTTCAACAATATGACAATAGCGCCGCTGTCCATAGAATAAATTTAATCAGTTTAAAATTTGAATGTTACGCCGCCCAACACACCTAACCCCGGCAATTTGTATCCGTGCCATATTTCGTTCCTGCGATTCAGCAAGTTGTTGGCATTAAGAAATACCGAAAAACTCCGGTTAAACAGGTATTCTACACCTGCGCCAAGGTTGATAAACACTTCGTTATAATAAATCTCGCCGTGCGCAATATTATATGTATATGGCGTTTCCGAGTTGGCATGAGCATTGATGTTGAAAATCAGAGCTTTTGTTGCTTTAACGTCGATATCCAAATCGGCTGTAAAAGCAGGACGGTGAAATGCAGCGCTCAAAGCATCCAGCGTGTATGAATAGTAAGCGCCGGATAATAAGGCTTCTACACGTCCTGCCGAGACTTTCAGCTCGGCGCCGACTTTCAATTGCCGGATATCGTCGTAAACTACGTCGAAATTATTGCGCAAAGCAACAAGTTCGCCGACGGACGAAGCCGGTAAAGTCTGTCCCGAATTAATAAAAAAGTAGAAATCGTCTAAATATGAATACTTCCCATAAACGTTGTATGCAAAAATATTTTCGATATTTCCCTTAATACCTCCCGAAATATCAATAAAACAGTCGGTTGCTCTCATTGCCATGTTCATTCCCGGAGCGATAAACGGATTTTCGGACACTATCGACTTGTAATCATTCATTTGCATCTCTCCATTGACGCCTGCGTAAGGAACAAATTCGTTGGCAAGTTTAAAACGGACATTGATTGCAGGATAAATTTTATTTTTCATCTTGTATTCCCGTTTGTAGCCTGTGTATTTCACGCCCAAATCGAGGTCAATCTTCGACAACGAAAAAGAATATGAGGGAGTTATGTTAAATATATACTTCGTATCCGAAATATTTTTACCCGTGCCGTTCATTCCGTACAAATCGGTAAACACACTGTTATATATCAGCAACGGGTCTGCAAAATAACTGTTATAGACGGCGTTATATTCCAAACTGCGCATATATACGTTACCGTCGGCTTTTAACGAAACGAGATGTTTTTTTTCGCCAAAAGCATATCCAAGTTCAATATCGGCGTCGAATTTGTTTTCGTTCATCGAAAAAATCCGCCCTCTTTTGAACTTGTTTTCACCCTTATCGCCAAAGATATCAAACAGTACATTAACATGATAACGCAAACCGCTTTCTTTTCTATCCTGCGAATTTACCCCCGCATTAACATATATCGAGGTGTATGCCTGCGCGATACTGTCTTTTGCAGGAACGATGCCGGCACGTTTGGCGATGGTCGTATTGTATCCGTAAAACAGCACGTTATGCCCGTTGAAACCTCCGTTGATGTTGAACGACAGCTTTTCCCAGTTTTTTCTGAAAAATACTCCTGCCTGATGATTCATTTCGTCAATCGGAATGTTTTCGCCGTTGGGATTGTTTATTTTCGCCCAGATTGAACGGTGATTGTAAAACAAACCGTAGGAAATGTCGGCAGGATTCAGGTTGTGAAGATAAACATCGCCCAAAGCTTGCAAGGGATAACCGGCTCCTAATCGGGCATATAGCCATTTTGGGTCTTTATAAGCGTCTTCGCTGATTTTAGCCGCCGGCATCGGACGCAAAGTAACCCTCGACGCTATATTCTGCGGCGTAATGGAATACTGGTAGTTACCTTTAATATTCAGCAAGGTATCGCTGAACGAACCGGGAAATTCAATCTTTTCGGCATCCGAAATTATCGGGTCATAAGCCCTGGTAACCTGTACCGTCTTGTTTAAATCGTCTTGAGCCAAACTCCAAAGCGGAAACATCACCATCAAAACTATCAACGCTTTACCGAATAAAAAGCAGGTATTTCCTGCGCCAACAAAGTAATATCTTAGATTCATAATCTTAATTTTAAATCTTTTTGCCGAGTGCAAAAGTACTTATTATTTTTTATTCTGCGAATTTATTTTGCTATTTTTTTGATTAACAAAGATTAAAAGAATACTGTAATCATCTAATCCTGTTAATCAAAATTGTATAGGACTAAAAAAAATTGTCAATTATGGTGTGAAATAAAAAGAAAGTATTACCTTTGCACTCGGTTTTAAACGTTAGTTTTTGATATAATTATTTAGAACAGAACAAAATGGACGTATTGACGATAAAATCTGAACAGGAATGCACCTACGATTGCATCTCATTAGGCGAAGTGATGTTGCGCTTCGACCCGGGAAATGGGCGCATACGTTCTGCACGTCAGTTCCAAGTGTGGGAAGGCGGAGGCGAATATAACGTATCGCGTGGATTGACAAAGTGTTTCGGCTTGAAAACCGCTGTTGTTACTTCGTTTGCAAAAAACGATATTGGCTATCTTGTCGAAGATTTTATCATGCAGGGCGGCGTCGATACCCGGTTTATCAAATGGGTTGATTTCGACGGCGTTGGACGGACTGTTCGCAACGGTTTCAACTTCACCGAACGCGGGTTCGGGATTCGCGGAGCAAAAGGCGTGTCCGACAGAGGAAACACTGCCGCATCGCAACTGAAAAAAGGCGATATCGACTGGGAATATATTTTCGGGAAATGCGGCGTGAGATGGTTTCATACCGGCGGGATTTT
>JAISXV010000041.1 GCA_031270335.1 Prevotellaceae bacterium
TTGTGTATTTCGAATCCAGCAAGTTTTCGCCCCAAAGTCCTAAGGAGAAATCTCCTTTTTCCACTGATATTCTTCCGTTTAACAGCGAATAGAACTTTTGCGACACATCGTTGGCTTCCGTCCAGTATATTTTGCCTGCACCGGAATATCTGCCGCTTATCAAGAGTCTGTCGATAAACGAGTTCTTGAAATACAATGTGTAAACAGCTGTCAAAGACGCAGTTTGTTTCGGAGCAAAGGGAACATATTTACCGGAATAGTCAACAACAGACGTTTCGCCTGTTTGTTCCTGATATTCTGTGAATTTGCTTTCGGTAAAGCCGTAACTCAGCCCGATTGCGAAACACCGGAACGGATGTATATCGGCTTCAAATTCAACCCCTTTACTTTGCGATTCGCCTGCATTTTTTATCATCCTGCCTTGTCCGTTGGGAGCAAATTCGGCGATTTGCTGGTCGCTGATGTCCAGCAGAAACAAAGTCATTCCCAGATTTATTTTACTGTCCAAGAGAGATATACGTCCTCCAACTTCGTAGTTCCAACTGTATTCGGGTCGGAACGAAGTCGATTTTTGTATGTCAAATTCGACAGGTCGCGAGGTTCGCATTTTGGTTTCTATCAAATCCGAAAACATTTGCAGATTGTAGCCGCCCGCCTTATATCCTTTTGACACAGAAGCATAAGCGATATTCCCGTTTTTTTCGTAACGAACTGAAAATTTTGGCAACAACTGTGTGAAATCCATTTTTTCAGCGCCTGTAATCGTGTCGTTTTTGGGATATGGTCGAGTAATTTGACCCATTTGAATCAAACAGTCGAAAACGCTGTTCGTAAAATGCTCTAACGAAACATGTTCGTAGTCGAAACGGATGCCTGCGGATACAGACAAGCCTTTAATCAGGAAATTGTTAAGCGTCGGTTGCAAAAACGCTGCAAATCCTTGATTTTTAGTAACATATTCCCCAACGACCGGAATAGTTTTGTTCGTTATAGTCAGCGGAAAAGGCATTCCGGAATTGTTGATATTGCTTTGAATAAAAGCAATTCCGTCTTTCTTAAACGTCACCAAACTGCCTGTGTTGAGATTCTGGAAAAATCCCGAAACGCCGCCAATCCATTGAAAATTACTCGTTCCGGTAGAACGAATCGTGATTTCTTCGTTGATTGCATTCAACTTCTGCGACTGAAACAGAGTAAACATCGAAACCGACGAAAAATCCTGATCGAGCAACAGCGAATCATTCAAAAACTGATGTCCTGTCGTAGATGCGATTTTGAAGTTTTTGCCTTGATATTCAACGCGTAAACTGTTGTTCAGTACATTTCTGCGATAATATGCCGGATCGTTGTAATTGATTGTATCAGGCAGATTTGTAGCAAGATTATACTTCCCGTAGGCATAACCGCTCTGGTCGGTGTATTCGTAACTGCCAATATAGTTGAATGACAGTTTTTCCGACGGACGCCAACTCGCATTAGCCCGCAATGAGGCTGACTGAGTGGCTTCTACACTGTTGTTTTTGTATCGCGAAGGAAAAACAAAACTGCCGGCATTAGAATAATCGGGATTGTAATCAGGATTTTGGTTTTTAAATGCGCCGTCCGTAGCCGAATAATTTCCCCCAAGCGAAAACGCAAATTGCTCGCTTAACTTCGCATAATGAGAAAGTTGTACTCGCATGAGTCCGTAACTTCCCGACGAAAGTTTCACTCTTGTTCCCTGATAATCAAAAGGCGAAAGGGTGTAAATGTTTATCAGCCCGCCCATTGAATTACGTCCGTACAATGTTCCCTGAGGTCCTCTCAACACTTCAACCCGCTTGATGTCAAAGAAATCGAAATCAAACGAGGTCTTGTCAAGATACGGGACATTGTCCACATACATCCCGATTGCCGAGTTGCCCATACGCGAACCCACTCCACGAATGTATATCGCCGAGGTGTATTTCGAACCGTAATCGGGAATGAACAGGTTGGGAACGAAAGCGCTCAATCCTCGCACGCCCGATATTCGTTCTTTTTCAATCGCGGACGACGAAAGTATTGATACCGAAGCAGGTATTTTCCTTAGTTCCTGCCCTTCTTTCGACGAAACAACAACTTCATCAAGAACAATTGTTTCATCCTGTTTTTGTGCCTGCGCCATTTGCGGAAGCAGATACAATAATGTTATAATAATATATGTATATAATTTTTTTCTATCCATTTATATTTCGTTATTAAATTGTTAACAAATTAGTTGCGAAAACAGGTCATTATGACTGTTTCCATAAATTTCTCATTTTTTTATGTGGACTTTATTTAAAGTCGCCAACAATTTATAACGCAGGAGGAGGAGGACGAAGAAAGTACTCTGACAGACAAATCTTTCGTAGCGGAATACCGTCGTCGATAACCGGAATGTCAACGGCAAATCCCGAAGAAAAAGCGGGTTGCCGGTTTGGTTCGGAAATGTCTGCAACATAATCGAATACAAAAGAATTTTCTGCCGGAACGGTATTGGGTATCTTTTCGGTTATTCCGGTTTCGATTTCCTTCTTAATATCTTTCTTTATTCGCTCAAAAGCGCCGGACGCCGCATAGCCCAAGTAAAAAAAACTAAGCAGCAACGCAATAAAAAAAGACGATAAATAACCGATAAACATTTGTTTACTATTTTAAATTTACATTTTTTTCAGATACAAAGATAATGTTTTTTTATGTTTTGCAAAATCATAGTGCATTTGGCTAAATCTTTTTTTGAAGCGCTACATCCGTAAAAAGTATTACTTTTGTAAAAAAAAAAAACGTTGAAATGGATTAAAGATGAAAAAGAATTATCGTTTATGGCTGTTTTCAGCCGTTATTACAGTATTTTTTGCCGCCGGATGCAGTCCGTCGCGGGAGAAATCCGTTGCTGTTGTGCTTACTTCCGATGCTTTGCCTGCTGTCCGTTCGGCTGCCGAAGATTTAGTTACATCGCTCAACAAAATCTTTCCTAAAGACAATTTTATTCTGGAAAACAATACGAATACGAGTAATCTGCGCCGTATCGAAATTGCCGTTGACGGACAGGGGACTTTCGAATCGTTCCGTGTGACGCGGGCGAATGAAGGCGGCGTACTCCGGATTGCCGGAGCCGACCCGCTCGGCGCTGTTTACGGAGTTTATGCCCTGCTCGAATACTACGGTTGCGGGTTTTATCTGACCTACGACACGTATCCCGCACCTGAAAAAGGACAGTGGCGGTTGCCGGAAAAAGATTTCGCCGACGCGCCACTTGCACGGGAACGTTACAGTTTCAACTGGCATAATTTTCTGACAGGCTGTTCCGCCTGGGATTTGACACAGTGGAAAAACTGGACGGATCAGTGCCGGAAAATGCGTTACAATGTAATCATGGTACATGCTTACGGCAATAATCCGATGTTCACGTTTGAATACGGCGGACAGACCAAAAAGGCGGGCGTACTGGCAAGTACCGATCAGGGACGCGACTGGGGCACTCCGCATGTCAACGATGTGCGACGGATGACCGGTGGCGAACATTTTTCGGGACCCGTATTTGCTGCGCCGGAAGGTCTGCTTCCTGCCGGACAGCAGGTTGCCGCCGTGCAAAGCATGATGAAAAAAGTGTTTGCCCACGCCAAAGCGCAGGGAATGAAAATTGCCTTTCAGATAGATATCGATACTGACGGCAACAATCCGCCGGAAATGATGGCTACGCTGCCGGACAGCGCCAAAATCAAAGTCGGCGGCAACCGGTTTCGTCCGCAGCCGGATACGCCGGGAAGTAAAGCATTTTATACCGTCATTATCAACAAACTGTTAGGTCTTTATCCTGAAATTACTTCGATCGTTGCCTGTACCCGAGTTGATCCGCAGCCCGGATATAGTGTCGAAAACTTCCCTGCACACTGGCAAAAGGAGTACAACGCCATAAAAGACGAAAAACTGACGAACAGGGCAAGGCTTGCCGGATATTTCTGGGTAGGAAAAGCAGTAAAAACCATTCAGGAAATCGTGAAGGAAACCGGTCGCGAAGATATTACAGTTTCACAAGCCTCATGGTATTTCAATCACTGGCTTCCATACGCCGACGCCTGTTCACCGAAAAATGTTGTTTTTCTGCCGCTTGATTATAATGTAGTTGGAAACAGTCCGGAACTTGATTCTCCGAAGGGCATACAACTGTTGCGCGCTCTGTCGGATTCGGGTCGCCGTATCGTTCCGATTATCTGGTCGCATCACGACGACGGTCATTACCTCGGACGCACCTATACTCCCTACCGTTCGTTTGCCTCCCGCCTCGAAGAAGCCGGCTGCGATTCGTATGGAATCATTCACTG
>JAISXV010000049.1 GCA_031270335.1 Prevotellaceae bacterium
GCGCTGATACTTGTTTCCGATATAAATATGATTTACAGGTATGTACAGACTGTTCCGGACATTGCGATTCAGTTGGTCGAAATATCCGATAAGCCGTTGACGATTGTATTTCCGAATGCCTGCGGCGTGTCGCCCGAGATAACGGCGTCAGACGGAAGCATTGGAATACGTTTAGTAAACCACGAATATTGTAACGCCCTGATTAGAGCCTTTAAACGTCCTTTAGTATCGACGTCGGCAAACATTTCGGGTATGCCTGCGCCGAGGTCGTTCAGCGAAATATCGAAGGCTATCATCAAAGGCGTTGATTATGTTGTCGATGCAAAATATGCAGGGAAAATGACAGGAAAACCATCGTCTATTATAAAAATAGGTATATCGGGCGAAGTGAAGATAATTAGAAATTAGGATAATATTAATAATAAGTAGATTAGATAATGAAAAAAGTTGTTTTACTCCGTCATGGAGAAAGTGTTTGGAATAACGAAAACAGATTTACAGGCTGGACAGACGTTGATTTGTCGCCAAAAGGTATTGAAGAAGCGGTTTTAGCCGGTAATACATTGAAGGAAAACGGTTTTAGTTTCCAAAAAGCCTATACCTCATACCTGAAAAGGGCTGTAAAAACTTTGAACGGAGTTTTGGATGTGATGAATTTAGACTGGATTCCCGTCGAAAAATCGTGGAGACTTAACGAAAAACATTATGGAATGTTGCAAGGTCTCAACAAAGCAGAAACTGCCGCAAAATATGGTGAAGATCAGGTGCTTGTATGGCGCAGAAGTTACGATATCGCGCCGACGCCTCTCGCTTCGGACGACCCGCGCAATCCTCGCATAGATATTCGCTATAACGAATTGACAGACTGCGAAATTCCATTGACTGAATCGTTAAAGGAAACAGTCGAAAGAGCCGTTCCATACTGGGAAAAAGTGATTGTACCTTCGTTGAAACAGTACGATCAGATTATCGTAGCCGCTCACGGCAACAGTTTGCGAGCGATCATCAAGTTTCTGAAAAACATCTCCGATTCGGAAATCGTGAGTCTTAATCTTCCTACGGCGGTTCCTTATGTCTTTGAGTTTGACGATGATATCAATCTTGTCAAAGATTATTTTCTGGGCGATCCGGAAGAAATCAAGAAAAAAATGGCTGCGGTTGCAAATCAGGGTAAAAAATAGTTTATCGGGCGTCTGACTATGATTGTAGAAGATATCATTAAGTCGCATATTGTCGATACTGTCAAGGAATTATATCCTGATATTCCGGAAAATCTCATACAGATTCAAAAGACGCGGAAAGAATTTGAGGGCGATTATACCTTAGTTATTTTTCCGTTTCTGAAGTGGAGCCGGAAATCGCCGGAACAGACAGCCAAAGATTTCGGCGACAGTCTGTTGAAGCGTCTGGATATTGTCGACAGCGTAAATGTTGTCAAAGGATTTTTGAATATCAAACTGAAAGCATCCTTTTGGCTCGGCAAATTAGCGGAATATATTGAAGATAAAAATTTCGGCTTCTTTGCACCCACAAACAAGCGTTTTATGGTAGAATATTCGTCGCCAAATACCAATAAACCACTGCATTTGGGACATATACGCAATATTTTGCTTGGCTGGTCGGTGTCCAACATTCTCGAAGCCTGCGGACATGAGGTTGTGAAGGTTAATTTAGTTAACGACAGGGGAATACATATCTGCAAGTCGATGGTTGCCTGGCTGAATTTCGGAAACGGCGACACTCCCGAACTCGCAGGAAAAAAAGGCGACCATTTAGTTGGAGATTATTATGTAAGATTCGACAAGGAATATAAATCGCAAATTAAAGAACTTGTATCCAAAGGATTGGAACAGGCAGAAGCCGAAAACAGCGCTCCGGTTTTTGTTGAAGCGCGCGAAATGCTCCGCAAATGGGAAGCCAAAGACCCGGAAACCATTGCGTTATGGAAAAAAATGAATGGCTGGGTATATGAGGGATTCGACGAAACTTATGGCAAACTCGGCGTTTCATTCGATAAAACATATTACGAATCAAATACTTGGGTGTTAGGCAAAAAAATCGTAGAAGAAGGTTTGTCGAAGGGAATATTCTTCAAAAAAGAAGACGGTTCGGTGTGGATTGACCTCACAGACGATGGTTTAGACCGGAAACTCCTTCTGCGTAGCGACGGTACATCTGTTTACATGACGCAGGATTTGGGAACGGCGGAACAGCGTTTCGACGAATATCAGTTCAACAAGTTGATATACGTTGTCGGAAACGAACAAAATTATCATTTCCAAGTGCTTAAACTAATTCTACTGAAACTTGGCTACCAGTGGTCCGACGAGATTTATCATCTTTCGTACGGAATGGTCGAATTGCCTGAAGGTAAAATGAAGTCGCGAGAAGGTACTGTGGTTGACGCAGATGACCTTATCGAAGTGATGATCCGGACGGCAAGGGAAGTATCGGAAGAGTTAGGCAAACTCAACGAAATGACAAGCGAAGAAGCCGATAACATTGTCAATATGATAGGATTAGGCGCTTTGAAATATTTTATTCTCAAAGTCGATCCCAAAAAGACAATGCTGTTTAATCCTAAGGAATCGATTGATTTTAACGGTAATACAGCTTCGTTTATCCAATATACTCATGCAAGAATAAAATCTGTTTTGCGCAGGAACGAAGGAACGTCGTTTATTGACGAACTGGACAATGCTACTCCCGACAGTAAAGAGTTGGAACTGATTAAATTAATCGAAACATTTCCCGAAACAGTCAAACTTGCGGGCGAAAATTTTTCGCCGGCATTGATTGCCAATTATACTTACGATTTGGCAAAGGAATACAATCAGTTCTATCACGATTATCCTATTTTGAAAGAGGAAAATCTCGCAAACAGGAACATGCGGCTTGCCTTGTCGTATCAGGTCGCCGAAATACTGAAAAAAGGAATGTATCTGTTGGGAATAAATGTTCCCGATAAGATGTAAAATATTGATTTAAAATGATATTCGACAACATAAGACGCAAGGTATTCAGGATTCTGCTGTTTGCTTTGCTTATTTTGTTATTGCTGTTTTCGAACGATTTACTGTTCGACATTCCGGACAAAACAGAGTGGCTAAATTCCATATTTACAAGGCTTCCGCATATTTTATCCGGGCAATTGTCGCCGCTGATTTCCATACTGCTGGTGTTACTCGCCGGAATGTTGATTTACAAGCTTAGTTTCGATCACATATCTATCACAGGCAGAGAGCATTTACTGGTATGGCTGTGGGTTATTTCGGTCGGAGGTTTTTCGTTTTTACATCCGTTGTCGGAAGTTCATTTTGCGACCGTCTGTATTCTGCTTTCATACAATACGCTTTTCCAAATATACAGGAAAACCTCTGATTATAAGGAGATATTCATGTCGTCCATGTATCTTGGGATAGCGACTGCTTTTTACAGTTTTTCGATATATCTGTTTATCCCGTATATGATTTCGCTGTATCGGTTTAAAATTGCAGGGTTTAGAGACTGGATAATTTCAATTGCAGGATTTCTTGTTCCGTTCTATTTTGCGATTTTCATTTTTCATTTTTGGGACGGAGATTGGCTGTATCCGATTGAAACAACGATAAATAACATTATTCCCGACGATTTGTCCGTCGGAATTGTCGAAATGACTGTGTCGCAATATATTCTGTGTGTGTTTATCTCTATATTGATTTTCATAGAACTGTTAACGCCCATGAAATCAACGCGTCAAGGGATAAATCAAAAAACAATATCCTGCATACGCTCGTTTTCTACTCTGATGCTTTTTTCGATACTGATATTTTTAATTTTTTCGCCGCAAAGTAAACCAATGATTCTGATAATGCTCATTCCTGCAACAATATACATTCGAATCCTGTTTGTTAAAATCACAAAAAACATTATCGCAAATTCTCTGTTTGCTTTGCTGACAGT
>JAISXV010000157.1 GCA_031270335.1 Prevotellaceae bacterium
AAAATAGCCGTTTGCAAAAACAAACGCATCAAGCGAAATCGTGTTTTTAAGGATATAGCAACGGTTGGAAAAAGCACGATGGGCTGGTTCTATGGATTTAAACTTCATTTGGTGGTCAATGACAAAGGAGAACTGCTCAATTTTTGTATTACTCCCGCTAATGTGGATGACAGAAATTGGTCTGTAATTCAGCCGCTTTGCAAAAAAATGTTCGGAAAACTCTATGGCGACAAAGGTTATATTTCTGCTTCCCTGTATGAATTGCTTTTTGAAGATGGATTGCATCTGGTTACCGGTATCAAAAGTAATATGAAAAATCGTCTGATGACCATGAGAGATAAAATCCTTCTCAGAAAACGTTCTGTTATAGAAACAATTAACGACGAATTGAAAAATATCTGCGAAATTGAACATTCCAGACATCGCAGTCCGGTAAACTTTCTGATAAACCTGTTTGCAGGGCTGGCGGCATATAGTTTCTTTGAGAAAAAACCATCTATAAAATTTGAACGTTCCATACCAACCGGACAATTGGAATTATTCTTTTAATCAACCCGTTACATATTCAATATGCAAATCGGAGTTGCCCAGGAAAAAATCAGGGCTAAACTTTTGTGTCTCGCATTGTGAGAAATTTGTGTTGAAATTGGTAAATTTATTATGTCGAACTCAGGTTCATAGAGTGACTTGTTGTTTAAAAAGACCTCTCCAGTGTGGTGTATTCTTCCTCGTCCGTAAAACCAGTCGCCATATATATGGTCGGCGTATGGGTTATAGTCTCCGAAGATACTGTTTATGACGCTTGCTGTCCACACGCTGCCAGACACCTTAGTCCACTTGTCAATAACTTCGGAGCCTTTGATTTCGACACGCTCTCCCGCGGCGGCGCGATAAACGATGCGGTTTTTATCTCCGGTTCCTCCGCGCGGCGGATTGATCCATTCACGGTAAGTCCCCGCATGGACAGTGATTACATCGCCGGCATAAGCAACCTCGGATGCCCGGCCGATTGTACGGAACGGCGATAATTCCGTCCCGGTATTTTCGTCGCTGCCTTTTATTGACACATGATATTCCCTGCAATACGCGGCAGTGATAACAATAAACATTAAAACTAAAATACTAATCTTTCTCATATTCATATTCATAACTGTATTATTTTTATATAAAAACTGAATTTTCATTACTGCATCTTATGCGGTATAAAAAAACGCAGGTCAGCTACTTGTGGTTGTGATCGACAATCATCACCCCTGCCATTACTTCCCTGCGCATACACATAGAGTATTCACAATAAAAACATCATTATGGACGTTTATATATTGGGACTTTCCATTTATGCCCGAATCTTTGCAAATCTCAATTGTAGATTATGAATTTCCTGTCGGAAATTATCAATTCACAACTGTCAATCCACAACTATACGGATCGTCGCCTGTTCCGTAAGACCGGATTTTAATAATTTAGAATCTTTATTATAATGATTCCATGAAGAGAACGTATATCTTCCACTTGTACGCGGTTTACCTTCGGTTAACCATTCGGGCCACTGTCCGTCCTTAACTCCGTCGAACGGTAAATAGCTGTCGCCGATCATGCGGTTAGGCCACAGGTTGACGACTTCGATTTCGAGATCGTTAGCTTTTCGTCTCAGTGCGTTGGTGATTTCCACGCGCCAGGGAGCGCACCATAACACGCCAAGGTCTTTGCCGTTGAGACGTACGCGGGCCATATTTTTCACATCGCCGAGGTCTAAGAACAGTCGGCTTCCTTTCTTACACTTGGGCTTTTCGAAAGTTTGACGGTAGAATGCTGTACCGGAATAATATTTTATTCTCGGATCTTCGTTGATTGACCAGTCGTTTAAAGATTTGAAGGTAACCTTTCCGGGACCGCCCCATTTTGGGTCGAACGTAACTTCCCAGGGGTCGGAGAGCTGTTCAAGAAGAAGGATGTTCTCAAAATTTTTCGCGCTTTCTGCCCTGCGGGCTTTGTTCACGAACACGATAAAATATCCTTCATGCGCGCTGAACTGCAAAGGCACCGTAGTGATTTTTCCCATATCATTGTAGTTGGGAAGCGATCTTATTTTTCCGGTGACGGGATCCCACAGTTCGGGTTGTTTTCCCGAAACCCTGAACGAACATGTCGTCACAACTCTTCTGTTCGTGCGGTTCGAAACAAAGTAGATATCTACATTTTTTGTTGTACGGTGCGTGTAGCGAATCTTGCCTTCATCGGAGACAAAGTCTGGAGGCGTGGAATCCGACAGGATCTGCGCTGTGACTTCATATTTCGGGTATAATCTGTCGGCATGTGTTCTCAGTTCTTTTCCCCAGAATATCTTCCCCTTTCCGTACGTGCGTGAAGTGAGTCTTGCGGGTTCTCCGGCGTTTGCTCCCCAGAGTTCTGTCACCAGCTCCTTTATTTCTTCGTCGCATCTGGGATAGTATGCCAAGCTGGGAGATTTTTTTGGCGGAAGACCGATAACGGTTGCGCCGTCGCGAACAAGTTCGACTATTTTTGCAAGAAGATCAGGCGTCATAGTTTCGAAGCACGGGAGCACAAGCAAACGGTACGTTGCCCCGCTTGGAAATACTACGCAGCCTTCATCGTTGACACTTGCCTGATACAGTATGCTGGGAGGGCATGCGTCGAAGTTATAGCCCTTACGGTCTGGGAGCATCGGATCATTATATTCTAAAGCCGACTCGGGAGCGCGGAACACGTGCGGAGCTCCTTCAGGGCTAAGATACAGGATGTCTGCCACTGTCCGTCCGTGCTGCAAGAGAAATTGACTTCTCGCCACGTAATCATGGTATGGGCGCGACATATACCACCACGTCTGGTTTCTGTCCCAGTGTATGCCATATTGTCCCATGGTCATTCCGGGACGTAAACTGTCCGGTAAAGCCTGATGCGCGAACGTGTGGTAAACGAGACGGTTGATTCCCGAAGCCCAGGCCCATTCTCCCTGGTCCTTCATTGATGTAGGGTTCTGCTGCCATGCGTCCCAGTTAGCCGTAAACGATTCTGCCGGCACGAGGCTTTGTCCCTTAAGGTGTGCTACTGATGCGCCTTCTCCCGTGCTGAAGGAGGTGTTGTAACCCCTGTCGACACTCCAGAATTCGCACATCGGCACGTCTGCAATTGCTGCGAGTTCGAGGTCAGAAGTCGGGGTCATGTCGTATGGTTCGATGGACAGTCCCATGCCGTACTTCCGGGCGTAGCGTTTGACGTGGCCTGCGTGATTCTCCATGATAAGCTCCTGCACAGTCCGCCGCAAGTCCCAGAGGAATCGTTCGCTCATTTCCCTGCTTTGTACCATCACGCCGGCGTACACGGGATAAAATGGCAGCGGGTCGTATGTTCTGCGGCGCATAAATTCATCGCGGAACTTGGCTGTCCAGTTTTGCGACCCCATTTCCCAGCTGTCTATGTGCAGCATTTGCAGGCCTCCCTTGGGATTTGCCTTTGTAAAACCGGATTGTTTGAACAATTGTTCTATAAAGTAGCTAAGATGCTTGTTTAGCGCTACTGTATCGAACTTGTCGACCTCTAAACCGAGTCCGGGGTATGGGGCGGGGCGGGTGGCGTTGCCGTTATTTCTGCTGCCGAAGCGCATAATTGTCCAGTTTCCTGGCGGCACGTCCCACGTGAGTGTCCCGTTGCTTCGCATGAGTTCTGTCAGGTCGATAATATCTTCCGGATTGACGGGATTATCGTTCGGCTGTGCGGCATACGACTCGTAAGTCGAAAGATACTCTTTCACACCGAAAGGCATCGAGCTGTACGGCTTCCGGTAATATAGGGCACGCTCTTCGATTTCGCGCATATCCAAGTATCCGCCGTCAACAACATAATCTTGGTCAATTCGCGACGCGCCGGAAGGAAAAGCGAGTACGGCGACGTCTTTATAGAATCCTTTCCACTCCGCATATATCGCGCGTTCTTCCCCGAAGAACGGGGGCATTGGCTCCGGTTTGGGCAGCTGTATAACTTGTTCTCCCGCGCCTGACACCTCTACAGAAGTGTGCACCAGGTGTTGCATTGACTCTTCGCCGTCAACCCATGGGCCGCCGCTGCCTGTCCAGCCGGGTCCGATGCCAAGTGTGATGCCGATTCCAAGCCGTTCGCACTCGTGCACGGCGAAAGCAAACAGTTCTTTCCATTCTTTACTGAAAAAATTGACTTTTCCACGGGGAACGCCAACGTTTACTTCAAGAAACAGCACATGACCGATGCCCGCATCTTTCATTGCTTTAAGATCTTTTGTGACGCCTTCGCGGGAAAAGTTCCCGTCCATGAAATACCAATAGACGCCGGGTCGGGCGCTCGAAGGCGGGTTCCGGAAGCCTTTTCCGAGTTTCGAAACTTCTCTGGCGCCGTCCGAGCAGTCAGACAGTGCAAAAAATGCTGTCAGGCATATTGCAACGATTAATACTGTATAAATAAAACTTCTTTTCATCTTTTATGTTATGTTATATTATTATGTATGAAATGCGGTTTGGGGATACTTGTTTTGTACATGGAAAGCGGGAATAGAGTGTTCCCGGGAGATAATTGGCCGAAGTAAACACTCTCCCTGACATTCTCTTGGATCTTATGTTGTTCTGATAATCTCTCACAAGTTTGGCGAAAGGGTTTCGACAGTTGGAGAGCACATTCAGCAGTTTTAGGTTGTAGAGTTCATTTAATGAAGAAAGGCCGAATGTCTTTGAGAATTCTCTCCAACTGTCGAAAACTTCCCGACATCTTTGAGAAGCTTTCAACAGCTGAGGAAACCATCCGGAACGATGTAAGATTTTTGCGGTCGATATTATTGTCCCGAATGCTATGGGGGACTTTCCCCAGCTGGTGAAAACTTCTCGGGTATTCTGGGGAACTTTCGACAGCTGGGGTCTACATTCGAAGTTGCATATAGCGTTTTGTCTATTGTTTGAAGGTGACATTACGAATGCGTAGGGAGCGCCCCAGCTGATGAAAGTTTCTCGGAAAAGATTTGAAGATTTCCGTATTTTAAGGAGATGCATTGAACATCTTTGTGTATTTTCTGTATTTGATGTGACGGCGCCGGATATTCCGACGGGTTTTCTGCGGCTGCAGCAAATCTCCCGAACGTTCTGGGACAGAATCCGCAGTTGCAGCAAGTCTCCCGGACGCTTTAGGACGAAATCTGCAGCCGCAGCAAGTCTCCCGAACGTTTCGGGATGAAATCTGCAGTTTGTGTAAGTTTCCCGAACATTTCGGGATAAAATCCTTTGTTGATGCAAGTCTCCCGGATATTTCGGGGTGAAAGCCACAATCGTGATAGGTCTCCCGAATGATTTTGGGAGACCTCCACAATTGCGGTCAATTTCCCGGACGTGTCGGGAAGCTTCCCGTGATTGGAGCAAATATTCTAAATATTGTGAGAAAAATTCTGAGAAAAAGGTGGATATATCGAACATTCCGAGAGATTTATCACAGTTATTGACGACTCCTTCGACATTTTCTGCGGTATAGCGTTCAGTGTAGAAACCTCTTCGGATTTTCCGGCGAGGTTTCTTTGCTGAACTAATCAGGAAACAATGATATCGGTTACTAAGATAATTTATCATAAATGTCATTTTCCAAATTTATAGGGGCAAAGGTATAATAATATTTTTAATTATTGCAAATTTTTTTTAAAAAAAATGTATTTGCTTCTTTCCCTTTTCATTTCCTTTCAATTTTTTTTTAATTTTGGGGGGAATAGCGTTCTTGTGGACGGTAATATTTATCGTTTTGTACTGTACAAAAGGTTTCGAGACATAAATATATCCCTTATTTTTTCCTCCTTCGCCCCATGAGTTTTTTACTTTATATAATGTATCGCCGTTTTTGTTGTTGGCGAACCCGATGATTAACATGCCATGGTCGTCGGTTGTTTCGTAGTTGTCAAATGCTTTCTGGCGCATCTCCTGGTTGATTGTTTTTTCGTTTGCCATTTGTTTTACTGAATCTTTCGCGGTTGTTTTTGTCCACTTAGCCTGATCGCTGCCTATTTCCTCGATTTTCTTTTCTTTCGGCACTGTGGCTGCGTCTCTCGAAAATCCCGATTCGCTGACATCCGCCCCCCAAGCAACGGTATAGCCGGAGTTTATGGAGTAATCAATGATTTCGACAAGTTCGTCAATCGGGACGTTGTGCGATGTTTCGAAGATCCAGTTGTCGGGGATTTCGAGGATAAACGAAGTGTAAAAAGGATGATGCGTGAACGAAGTAATCGAAATATAATCATTGAGATTTAGCTTCGCGGACTTAAGGAACGATTGCGGAGTGTATTCGACGCCTTTGTAGCTGAATTTTTCGGGACTTTTTCCCAGATATGCGTCCAGCACTCCGTCGACGGCGGCTTTCCATGCGGTTGACAATCGTTTCTGTTCGACAATTGTTTTCCCGATCGTGCTGAGAATTTTGTCTAACTCCCCGTGGTTATGTTTCTGGTCGCCGTAATTAAGTCCGGGGTACACTTCTTCCGGGACAATCCCGTATTTTTCGCTTGCGTGAATCACATCGGCAAACGACCCTCCTGCTGACAGGTTCAATTCTCCGTGCATCCTGACGTACTTTTCGATTTTTTCTTTGTAGATGTTCCTGACAATCCACATAGCTGACAGGTTTATCGAATCGCCGTTGATTCTTGTGATCTCCGATTCCAGCATGGCTGTTCCGGAAAAACTCCAGCATGTCCCGGAGCTTGCCTGGTTCTTGATTGAAGTATGCGGCAAAATTTTTATGTCGGTATATTCATTAGTTGTGTTTTGGTTTTGCGCCTGTACCGGCCATGTTACTAACATGCCTATTGCTGCGCTTAAAAATAATTTTATTCTCATTTTTTCAGTGTTTTAATTTAATTTATACCTCCGACGGTTAGTTTCTTGACTAATACTGTCGGCAAACCTTGTGATACAGGAACACTCTGTCCGTCTTTTCCGCATGTCCATGTACTGTGATCGATTTTCAGATTGTTTCCGACCATTGCGATGTCTGCTAAGGCTCTGGGACCGTTTCCTGTGATGTTTACGTCTTTGATTGGCTGGGTAAGTGTCCCGTTTTCGATCAAATAACCTGATTTGACGAAAAAAGTAAAGTCTCCGGCGCCAATCTGCACTTCTCCGTTGCTGAAATTGTTGACTAATATTCCATTTTTTACTTCGGCAATGATGTCTCGTTCCGGAATCTTACCGTTTTCCATGTAAGTCGCCCTCATTCGCGGTGCGGGGGCGAACCTGAACGATTCGCGCCGTCCGTTTCCTGTCGAGGGGACCTTATAGTATCCGGCGCTTATGCGGTCGTGGATGTATGAGGCAAGCATTCCTTCGTGCACCAGGTATGTTTTTTGTGTTTCAATACCTTCGTCGTCGAAATTGATGCTGCCTCTGTTGGCGGGCAAAGTCCCGTCGTCTACGATGTTGATACTTTTGTCGCAGACTTGTTGGCCGTGCTTGTCGGAGAAGATCGAAGTTTTTTTACGGTTGAAATCGGCTTCGAAAGCGTGCCCGATAGCTTCGTGCAAAAGGATACCGGAACTTCCGGCAGCCATGACGACCGGCATTTCGCCTCCTCGCGGAGTGACAGCTTCAAACATGAACGCGGTGCGATTGACTGCTTCGATGGCAATCTCCTCGACAATTCCGGCGGACAAAAATTCCGCGCCTTTCCGGAACGAACGCGCCGCGTAACCGTTTTCAATACGTCCGTTTTTCTCCATAACACATACTGCGCTTAGCGACGCCATCGGCCTGTGGTCAGAACACAGCAAGCCTTCGGAATTGAAAAACATAATGTGCGAGGACGAATCCATCAAATTGACATTTACTTTGCAAACTCTCGAATCAAGTTCAAAGATGCGATCATTGAGCTGTTGCAGATAAGGAGCTTTGTCTTTTATTGTGACATTTTCCCAAATTTTTTCAACGGAATAACGGTTTTTGAATCTCAGCCCGTTGATTTTGGTAGCAGGAACAGCGGCGATCTTGCTGTTCGCGATGTTTGCCGCTGTCTTTGCTGCTTTTATCATGTCCGTGAGCGAAATGTTTTCGGTATATGCGTATCCTGTTCTTTCACCGGCAATGACACGCACTCCCATTCCGAAATCCACATCCGACAGAGCGCTGTTTACCGCCCCGTCGCGTAATGACAGATTGTTGAATACAGAGCTTTCGAAATACAGATCTGCGTAAGCGCCGCCTTTGTGCAGCGCCTCCGCTACGACTTTCCGCAGATCATCCTCCGTCACGTCAAAATATCTTATTACCGGCATATTTAGTTGCTCAACGAATTACAGATTTCCTCGTTTGCTTTTTTTAACCTGTCTTCTTCCAGTTTGATGACTTTCCTGTCGTATGTCATCAACCCGTTTACTTCTCCTTCAACGTCTGTTGTCTGGGTATAAACACCGGCGCAGAATCCACGCGGGACAAGCGATTTTAAGATTTCAGCGTATTCGATGTATTTGTCCGTAACTTCTTTTGATGTTTCAAACTTCACATATCCCCAGTTTTGATCCGGTTGCCACAAATGTCCTTTTATCGGCAGTCCGATGCCTCCGTATTCTCCGATTACATTTGCTCTTTTTGTGTCGAATAGCAGAATCGCGGGTTCGGGATAGTTGTGTACGTCGAGGATATCACCGATATCGGGATAATTGTTTCCTCCGCTTGCGTGATTAACAAGTCGGGTAGGGTCGTACTCTTTTGTCCATTTGGTGATTTCCGGCGTTTTGAACTGTCCCCATGATTCGTTGAACGGTACCCATACCACGATGCTTGGATATGGTTGCAGGAAATCAATTATTTCTTTCCATTCTTTA
This sequence comes from Prevotellaceae bacterium, assembly GCA_031270335.1. Taxonomy (GTDB): domain Bacteria; phylum Bacteroidota; class Bacteroidia; order Bacteroidales; family UBA932; genus JAIRLF01. The sequence continues at coordinate 8,837 of JAISXV010000157.1, forward strand.
CGGAAATTGTTTTCGGATTCAGCGCTGCGCACAGCTTCCAGCCCGTTGAAGTATTTGGCGTGTTGAAAATTTGGACCGTGTCCTCCGCTCGGCATATCCTGCCATACGAGGATTCCTTCGCGGTCGCAGTGAGTGTACCATCGAGCGGGCTCGACTTTAACGTGCTTGCGAATCATATTGAAGCCGAAATCCTTGGTTTTCCGGACGTCGTAAGCCAAGGCTTCGTCGGAAGGCGCGGTATATAATCCGTCAGGCCACCATCCTTGATCCAGAGGTCCGAACTGGAACAGGTCTTCGTTGTTCAACTGCATGCGCACGATATTGTCTTTTTTGTTTTTCTTGACAGAGATTTTTCTCATTGCGGCATAGCTTTTCACTTTGTCCTGCAGTTTTCCTTTTTCGTACAGATTGATTTCTAAATCGTACAGGAAAGGGGATTTTGGCGACCAGAGTTTTTGGTCTGGAACAGTAAGATTGGCTTGTTGTCCGGCGGCGAATTTGCCCGATGCAACGGTTTTGGCTCCGTCTTTCAACACAACTTCCACGATGTCTCCTAACGAGGCGTTGGCCACACAAACTTTCACTGACAATTTTTTACTGTCGATATCGGGAACGGTTTTTATGTTGACGATGTGTTTCGACGAAACGGGTTCGAGCCAAACAGTTTGCCATATTCCCGATACGGACGTGTACCATATTCCCTGCGGTTTGCTGACTTGTTTGCCTCTTGGCTGTTCGCTTCCGCCTTCGTCGGCGGGATCCCAGACTTTGACGACGAGTTTCTGTTCGCCCGACGTCAAATATGGGGTGACGTCAAACGAAAACGGAGTGTAACCGCCTGTGTGTTCGCCGACTTTGACGTCGTTGATATACACTTCGGCTTTCCAGTCGACGGCTCCGAAATTGAGCAGAATGGATTTGCCTTTCCACGCCGAAGGAATTGTGAATGTCCGTTTATACCATAATTCGTTAGCGCGTCCGAGCGGTTTCTGCACTCCCGATAGGTTGGATTCTACGGGAAACGGCACTAAAATCTTACCGTCGAACTTCACCGGTTCGATCGAGCCGGCAGGCACAATTGCATAGTCCCACAGTCCGTTGAGATTGCTCCAATTCGTGCGTTCGAGAATCGGACGCGGATATTCCGGCAACACATTGTCGGGATTTACTTCTTCCGCCCATTTGGTGCGGATTTTGTCCGTACTCGGATTCCATTGAGCAAGTGCATTAAGAGAAAATAAAATAAGCGATAACGCTATTAAAAATTTTTTGTTCATGATAAGAGAAATTATTTTGTTAAAAATTTATAAATGCATGTTTGTGTATATGTTTCGCCCGGATTCAAACGTGTAGATGGGAAATGCGGATGATTTGGGCTGTCGGGGAACTTTTGTGTTTCCAAAGCCAGGGCTTCCCTGAATGCAATTGGTTTTCCGTATTTGCCGTTGTATGTTCCGTCGAAAAAGTTACCGCTGTAGAATTGCAGTCCGGGCTGGTCGGTCCACACTTCCAGTGCTCTTCCGCTTGTTGGTTCGTAGAGTGTCGCTGCCAGGGCTACTTGTCCTGTTGTATTGTCCAATACCCAGTTATGGTCGTATCCCAATCCGTTTTTCAGTTGCACGTCATTGTTGTTTATCCTTGCGCCGATTGCGGTCGCCTTACGGAAATCGAAGGGCGTGCCATTGACAGAAACAATCTCGCCTGTGGGTATCAAAACGCTATCGACAGGCGTTGTGTACGAAGCGTTTATGGTCAGAACGTGGTCAGTAATCGAACCGTTTGCTTCGCCTTTCAGATTGAAAAAGGCATGATTCGACAGATTGATTACCGTCGGCTTGTCAGTGACGGCTTTGTAGTCGATACGGAACTCGTTCTGCGGGGTTAACGAGTATGTCATGTCAATTTTGACGTTCCCCGGAAAACCGTCGTCGCCGTCTTTTGACGTGTACGAAAATTTAATCTCCGTATCAGATGCCTCGTTTACATCCCAGACTACCATGTCCAAACCTTTCAATCCGCCATGCAAAGTTTGACCATTGTTGTTGATTGGTAACTGACAAAGCGCACTGTCAATCGCAAACTGTCCTTTCGCTATCCGGTTTGCGTATCGTCCTACTACACAACCTAAAAAACGTTCTCCCGTGTTGTTGATATACCTGTCGATATTTTCATACCCGATGGCAATATCTTCATACTTTCCGTTTTTGTCCGGAGCCCAGATGGAAATTACTCTTGCGCCGAAATTTGTTACCTGTATCGTAATTCCGTTACCGGATTTCAGCGTGTAAAGCGTTGTTTTTTTACCATCTACAGTAGTTTCAAATGCCGCCTTCTCAAGCAGAGGCAAACTGTCTTTCGCCGTACATGCGGCAAGACATAAAATGATAACTGAATATACTAATGTCCTCATAGAAATTTATTTGTTATTTTTTAATTAATAACGACAAAGATATATATTATTTTTAATATGGAATATGTTTTTTTGTTTTTAACTGAAAATGACAGGATTTTTCTGTTTTTTGTCCGGTTAATTCTCAATTTATTTGTCGGGGTACTCCGACTCGAACGGAGGACCCCCTGCTCCCAAAGCAGGTGCGCTAGCCAACTGCGCCACACCCCGAAATTGCTAAATGCGGGCGCAAAGGTAATAATTCTTTTTATATAACAAGAAAAATATTTTAAAATAATGTATTTTCTTTCCTAAAAAATCTGTCTTCTGAATCAGAATTAAAGAATTTACAGAATGTCAACCTCAATGGATATGGGGATTTATTAACCGTATGCTTTAACTTACGGACGGATGCGGACACGGTCAATCATATCAGCGACTAAGGCCCTGCGGCCCCGCAGCGACCAAAGGCAACAAGCATCTTCGGACGATTATCGTGCAGATTGCGTGGGCTGCTTCGCGCACCAAAGGAAGTTTTTTCATGGATAAATTTACGAAACTTGCGATACGAAAATCGCGCAAAAAGGCTTTGGTGGCAATCGGAAGGAAAATGTTGGTGATAATCTGGCATATTTTAAGCGAAAAAACGCAGTATAACCCATGTCTTGTTCACATTTACGACCCCGTGAAAGTGGAACATAAAATCAAATATCACGAAAGAGAAATCGAAAAGGCCAAAAAGTTAATTGGCTGAACACGATGTTTTTAGCGTAAAGGTCGG
>JAISXV010000203.1 GCA_031270335.1 Prevotellaceae bacterium
AAAAAAGAAGTCAATCAGGAGCCGCCTCTATTGTACGACCTGACGGCGCTTCAAAAAGGAGCCAATAAAAAGCACAATTTTTCGGCAGATAAAACGCTCTCAATTGCTCAAAAGTTATATGAATCAAAATTAATCAGTTATCCAAGAACGGGAAGCCGTTATATTTCCGATGACGTGTTTGATGAAATTCCGCAATTGATTGATTCTTTGAAAAATCATCCGCGTTTTGGTAATTATGCAACTTCGATGGATGTTCGTAGCCTGAACCCTCGCAGTGTGGACGATAAAAAGGTTACCGACCACCACGCGCTTCTCATTACCGAAAATACGCCAAACGGTTTATCCGGCGACGAACAGACTGTTTATGACATGATTGCAGGGCGTATGCTGGAAGCCTTTTCAAAAAAGTGTATTAAAGATGCAACGACCATAGTCCTGATTTGCAGCGAAACACTGTTTGAAGCCAAAGGCTCAATCGTTAAACAAGCCGGCTGGCGTGCGGTATTCAACGAAAAAGAGGAAACAGGCGAAGATGAAACAGGCACTTTACCCGAAGTTTCGGAAAACGAGCAGCTGCCGCTTCTCAAATCCGAAGTATTGGAAAAGCATACCAAACCCAAGCCTTTGCACACCGAAGCTTCGCTTCTGGGAGCAATGGAAAGCGCCGGCAAAGAGGTAGAAAACGAGGCGGAACGCGAGGCAATGAAGGAATCCGGTATCGGAACGCCTGCCACACGTGCGGCGATTATCGAAACGCTGTTTTCCCGCGACTATATTTGCAGAGAAAAGAAATCGCTTGTCCCCACCGAAAAAGGTTTGTCAGTCTATGAAACGGTCAAAAACAAGCGCATTGCGGACGTTGCAATGACAGGGTCGTGGGAAAACACTCTGACGCAAATTGAACGCGGCGAAACGCAGCCGGAAACGTTCGGTAAGGCAATCGAAGTTTATACACGACAGATAACTGCGGAATTATTGGACACAAAAATTGCTGTCGCAGATGAAAACGCATGTCTTTGTCCGAAATGCAAAACCTCGCAAGTGCGGTTTTATCCCAAAGTCGCCAAATGTACGGATGCAAATTGCGGATTGATTGTTTTCCGGAATAAAAGCGAAAAACAGTTGTCCGACAGGCAAATTACGGACTTACTGACCAAAGGCAAGACCGGAATAATCAAAGGTTTCAAAAGCAAAAACGGGAAATCGTTTGATGCTGCACTGAAATTCGATGGTGATTTTCAAACGGTTTTTGATTTTTGCGAACGAAAAGAAAAAAAACAGTAATTTTGCGGCTGTGAAATCAATAATGACTCTGCCGAAGAGATTTCGGCAGAGTTTTACAAAAAAATATAATGCATTAATTATGAAAGATAAAGATAAGGATAAGGATAAGGACGAAGACAAAAACGAAATAGTACCGGAGCAACCGGATAAAGACAAAGGCGAGATAGTACTGTATCAACCGAATAACTCTCTGAAATTGGAAGTAAGGTTGGAAAATGAAACGGTTTGGCTTAACCGTCATCAAATTGCATTGTTATTTAATAGAGATGTCAAAACCATAGGCAAACATATCAACAATGCTTTGAAAGAAGAATTACAGGATTTTTCAGTTGTCGCAAAATTTGCGACAACTGCCGCAGATGGTAAATCCTATCAAATGGCATATTACAGTTTGGATATGATTTTATCTGTTGGATATCGCGTAAAATCAAAACAGGGTATTGTTTTCAGACAATGGGCAAGTCCAATTTTAAAAGATTATTTATTAAAAGGTTATGCCATTAATCAACGAATAGAGCGTGTTGGAAAACGGGTGGAAAAATTTTCGATTGAAACGGATAAACGTTTAACCGAGACCGAAAAGAAGATAGATTTCTTCGTAAAAACCTCGACGCCACCGGTAGAAGGTATTTTTTACGACGGGCAAATTTTCGATGCTTACGTTTTCGCATCCGACCTGATAAAATCTGCGAAAAAATCCATCGTTTTAATCGACAACTATGTAGATGAAAGCGTTTTGTTGCTTTTATCCAAGCGTAAAAAAAGAGTAGATGCGACGATTTATACCGCATCGGTATCCCCTCAATTCAAACTTGATGTGCAGAAACATAATGCGCAGTATCCTGCCGTTACCGTCAAAGTATTTACACGTTCGCACGACCGTTTTCTTCTCATCGACGACGATGTTTATCATATTGGCGCGTCGTTAAAGGATTTGGGCAAAAAAATGTTCGCATTCGCAAAAATGATTTTAGAGGCTAAGACATTGTTGCAGAATATTATATAGTTATTAAAACGTAACCCGCCAGCTTGAATTGCTTCAGGGGCTGACGGGAATAATCATGCCGCAAAGGTAAAACAAATAATTGAATAAAACAATAAATGATTGAATAAAAAATGAAGTATGTTGATTTTGAGACTGTAATGTCTGTTCATAGAATGAGCCGTTATCTGGTTGCTTGTGGTAATAATTCAAGAAAAGCAATGACTTTGTACCGTAAAAATTTACATCTGTCACAAGAAATGTTTACTGTTATCAGTTGTTTTGAAGTTGCATTTCGCAACAGTATTAATCGACAATATACAAGTCAATACGGAAATGACTGGTTACGAGACAGTATTTCCACAGGCGGAATTTTTGACAGTTCCACTTGCCGGCGTGCAAAAGATATCATTAGCAGAGCACTTGCAAAGCATACTAATAATTACACGCATACAAAACTTTTGACAGAAATGGATTTCGGTTTTTGGCGTTATCTTTTTGCCCAACCACAGTTTTATGCCGGTGGACAAACATTGCTGCACATTTTTCCCTCAAAACCCAAAAGTACTCCGACAATACAATATAATCATACGTTTGTTTTCAATCAGTTAGAACAAATCAATATGTTGCGCAACAGGATCGCTCATCATGAGCCGATTTGTTTTTCGCCGGGTAATCCCATAATCAAAACAACGTATGCACGACAACAGTATAATCTTCTTTTACAATTGTTTCAATGGATGAATATAGATGAATTATCCCTATTATACGGACTTGACCATATTACGACAGTTTGTAATGAAATAGATTCATTATAAATATGATACTGCTATTTGTCTTGTGTTATCACTAAATTGAAGAACAAAGTTCTTGCAAAAGTTTTTTATATGCTCCTTTTCTATATGTATGTAGAAAGAGTAGTCTTGCGCCAGCCAACTCTTACCCCCCCCCGCCAACCCCTGCCACCCGCACGCCAACCCCTGCCATATCTCTGATTACAAGCCATTTTTCGGAGAATAATCCCCAATTTTGCCGTTTAAAATAAAACGTAAAGAAAAATGGACAGTAAAAACACCGCGCCGGACATATCTTATTACCGGCTATCTCTTACGGATTTTCTCAAAGAAAGTCAGCCGGAACTGCTTATAGATAACGCTTTTATAGCAGAACGCGCAGACACGGCGGCGGAAACATATTCGCAAGCCGTCCGGAACGGCAGTAATCAGATTGAAGCCGGAGAACAGGCTAACGCCGTTCTCTTTCAGGACTTGCATTTTTCTACGCACAACACGCTGACTAACATTCTTTGGAATGAATTTTCAGACCTCATTCCCGAAGAAGACGCCAAGTCATGGGCAATCCTTCTGTTTCCCGAATGTGAACACGTTTTCGCAGAATATACGCTGTCGGACGACTTTGCTTATGAGCCTGAATATGAATCGCTCTACACGGAATTAACCGGCGTAATCGCCAATTATTTCGACGAATATGGCATACAATAAAAAAGTGCATCTGCAAACGAATATTGAAGCGATTCGCATTGCTTTCGCATTAGATAAAGAGAAACGCAGAGCGACGGAAGCGGAACGCTCTGTTTTGCAGCAATACAGCGGCTTCGGCGGGATAAAATGTATTCTTAATCCGGCGCAAACGGAAGCGGATAAAGCCTCTTGGAAAAAATCCGACGTGGATTTGTTCCCGATGGTCGTTGATTTACACAAACTTATCCATGAAAATTCTCGCGACGAAAACGAGTACAAACGTTATTTCAACAGTCTGAAAAGTTCCATTCTGACAGCATTTTATACGCCGCCGGAAATAATAAAAACCATTTCGGATACATTGAAAGATAACGGAATAGCGCCTGTCCGTTTCCTTGAACCTTCGGCAGGCAACGGCGCTTTTGCCGACGCTTTCAAACAAACGTTTCCGAACAACGAAACCGTCTGCTTTGAAAAGGATTTGTTGACGGGCAAAATCCTCTCCCACCTGCATCCCGACGACAAAGTACACATTCGCGGTTTTGAGGAAATCGAAAACCGTCCGGATAATCTCTTTGATATGGTCGCTTCAAACATTCCCTTTGGCGACACAGCCGTTTTTGATGTGTCGTTTTTAAAAAGTAACGATACGGTAAAACGGCAGGCAACACGCTCCGTTCACAACTATTTCTTTCTCAAAGGTGTGGAGACGCTTCGCGAGGGTGGACTACTTGCGTTTATCACCTCGCAGGGCGTGATGAACAGCCAAAACAATGAACCTGTGCGGGAATGGTTGATGAAAAACGCCAGTCTTGTTTCGGCGGTACGTTTGCCCAATAATCTGATGAGCAACAATGCCGGAACGGAAGTCGGCAGCGATTTGATTATTCTGCAAAAAAACAGTAACAAAACATCACTAACCACTGAAGAACAGGCATTTTTGAAAAGCAGGACACTTTCCAGCGGCATAAATATCAACAATTATTTTCAGGATTTCAGTCGTGTTGTTCACACCAGAGGCTATCCGGACAAAGACCTGTACGGCAAGCCGGGAATGATTTTTATTCACGAAGGCGGGGTTCAGGGCATGGCTACCGACCTGAAAACAATGCTTTCCGATGATTTCTCCAAAAATCTGGACATGAAACTGTATCTGGACAATGCGATTAGTCCGGTGCAACAGCAAGCGGAAAATTCCGACAATCAATTACTGCAGAAGAACTGGAAGAAATCGACGCAGCAGTCGAAGCCATCAGAAAAGACAAATGGGATGAGTTTGTTGCCGAACGTCCTTACATGACCGAAAGCGTTCAAAAGCCGGAAATAAAGCCGCAGACACAGCCCGAAGCAAAGCCACAACCGGCAGAACCCATACCTCCTGCCGACCGGCAGCCTGTCATGTCTCTGTACGACCTTTTCGGTTTTTCGGAAGAAGAACGCAAACAACTAAATACCAAAAAGAAAGGGAAAAAGAAACCTGTCCCTTCACAGGGAAAGCCCGTACAACTCAAGCTGTTTTCGCAGTCGCAAAACGTCAAACCAAAGGAAAATACGCCACAACTCGACGAAACTGTACTGAAACAGTATCAAAAAGTTAAAGAAAAACACCCTGCCGCACTGTTACTTTTGCGCGAAGGCGATAATTATAAAGCCTTTGGCGAAGATGCAAAACTCATGGCGCAAATACTCGGTACAACGCTTGTCAGAGTGAACGGAATGGATGAAACGGGTTTTCCTCATCATGCTCTGGATGCAAATTTACCGCAATTAGTCAGGGCGGGACAGCGTGTTGCGATTGCTGACAAATTAGAAACGCCAAAAATAGAAAAGAAACAAGAAATACTGGAAAAACCGCGCCCGTATTCCGGCATTTTGCAAGAACATCACAAACAAGGCTCATTAGTTGTGGAACAAAACGGGCAAACCGGCTTCCTCAAAGAACGCTATCGCAACGACGCTATTTTCAAGTATTTGGAATTAAACCCATTGCAGGAGCAAAAGGCAAAACTCTATATTGAGATTCGCGACACTTACCATATATTATATAATTACGAAGCAAAAGAGCAGAAAGAAAATGCCGATTTGCGGCGCTCGCTTAACTTGTATTATGACACCTTTTTAAGGCGTTACGGCAATCTTAACGACCGGAAAAATCTTGACATCATCAAAATGGACACAGGCGGGCGTGAAATGCTTTCCCTCGAACGGGCTGTTGAGGGCAAATTTGTCAAAGCTGACATTTTCAATCATCCTGTCGCCTTCAATCCCAACGAAATAACAAAAGCGGATACTTCAATCGAAGCCCTGTCCGCATCGTTGAACAAATT
>JAISXV010000253.1 GCA_031270335.1 Prevotellaceae bacterium
TCTTGTTTATTACATTTTTTTATCTAAACACAAGTGCAAAGGTACAGCTGTTTTCCGAATCTGCAAATAAAATGATGAAGATTTTGCTTTTTATTCGTTTGTACTACCGGTTTCGTGTAATGAAATTATAGATACACAGGATATTATATTTGTGTATTTGGTTGAAAAATCAGTCAAATTTTTTTTCAGAGATGAGAAAAAGGATATTACAGGCGATACAATCTGGTAAAAGTTGTCGCAGTAGGTTGAGAATACTTTCTCTTATGGGTGTACGTACTTTTTATTTAGAAATAAATCTTCTTTTATTACTTTTGCGCCGGTAAAAATTAAGTAAATTAACAGATATGAATAGAATTATACCTTTATTATTATGTATATTAGCGTTCGGATGCGGTAGCCGGCAAACAGCGCCGCAAGAACGTATTTCCGATTATGTTGACCCGTTTATCGGCGCTACTACAGTCGGATATGAAGCCGGAAAGACTTTTCCCGGCGCTGCTTCTCCTTTCGGGATGGTGCAGTTGAATCCTAATACCGTTACCGGAGGCGACAACGGCAGCGGTTACAGTTACGAAAACACAACCATCGAAGGTTTTGCAATGACGCAAATGAGCGGTATAGGCTGGTTTGGCGACCTCGGCAATTTCCTGACTATGCCCACTACCGGCGAACTCAAAGTCGTCGCCGGTAAACAGGAACAACCGGAAGCAGGTTATCGTTCGCGGTACGACAAGGCGACAGAAACCGCTAAACCCGGTTACTATTCCGTGAATCTCACCGACTACGGTATCCGGACGGAAGCAATCGCTACGCCTCATGCCGGTATGTTGCGATTCACTTATCCCGAAAGTAAAACATCGCGGATACAAATCGACCTTGCACGCAGAGTGGCAGGAGCTTCGGCATGGCAAACGGTGCGCGTCATCGACGACCACACTATCACCGGTCGAATGGAATGTACTCCCAACGAAGGCGGATGGGGTAACGGCGGAGGAAAAGCGCTATACACCGTTTATTATTACACACAGTTTTCGCGACCACTGAAAAACTCCGGCGTCTGGAGCGCCGATATTCCCGATGGTCAGGAGCGCCGTCTTGACGATGTAGTGAGCGACGCTTACCGTCAAATTGTTGAAAAAGCGAAAATCATCCGCAACGTCAAAGAGTACGAAGGAAAACATCTCGGCTTCTTCACCGAATTTGAGACTTCAGCCGACGAACAGGTGTTGATGAAAACCGGCATTTCGTTTGTCAGTGAAGAAGGCGCACGCAAAAACCTCGAAGCAGACATTCCTCACTGGGATTTCGACAAAGTGCGCGAACAGACGCGCACGCTATGGGACAAGGCGCTGGGACGAATCACCGTCACCGGAGGAACGGACGAGCAACGGACTATCTTCTACACCGCACTGTATCACACAATGATCGACCCGCGCATGTTCAGCGATGTGGACGGGAAATACATCGGCGGCGACCGTAAAATACACTCTACCGGCTCGTTCAACAAACGGACGATTTTCAGTGGTTGGGACGTCTTCCGAAGCCAGATGCCATTGCTGACAATCATTTCGCCAGACGTAGTCAACGACCTGATTAACTCGCTCGTTACGCTTGCCGACGAAAGCGGAAAAGGATATCTCGAACGCTGGGAATTTCTCAACGCATACAGCGGCTGTATGGTGGGAAATCCGGCTATATCTGTCATTGTTGACGCTTATATGAAAGGTATTCGCTCCTTCGATGTGGATGAGGCATATAAATATGCAGCGCTTACGACCGAAAAGTTCGGAAACGGCGAACGTGGATTTACACCCGACAACCCCTTATGGAAAGGAGGAATATCCACCACGCTGGAACATGCATATACAGAGTGGTGTATGGCAGAGTTTGCGCGTGCGCTCGGCAAGTCCGGCGATTACAGTATGTATATCAAACGTTCACAGTCGTACCGGAACTTGTGGGACAACAAAGCGCACTGGTTCCGTGCAAAGAACGAAAAAGGCGATTTCATCCCGGAAACAAAACTCGGACGCCTGCATGAAAACTACGGCGCTGTAGAATCGAACCCGTATCAGCAGGGATGGTTTGTGCCTCACGACGTCAACGGATTGGCGGAACTGATGGGCGGACGTGAAGCAGCTATTGCCGATCTGGATACCATGTTCATCAATACGCCCGCCAATTTCCTATGGAACAATTACTACAACCATTCCAACGAGCCGGTACATCACATTCCGTTTTTGTACAACCGTCTCGGCGAGCCATGGAAAACGCAATACTGGTCGCGTTTCGTCTGCACTCATGCGTACAAAACGGGCGTAAACGGCTTAATCGGCAACGAAGACGTCGGGCAAATGTCGGCATGGTACGTGCTGGCGGCGAGCGGGATTCATCCGGTCTGTCCGGGCGAAACGCGTTACGAATTGGCGTCTCCGCTGTTCGACCGGATTGTCTGGAATCTCACCAACGGGAAGACGTTTACCGTGAACGTATCCAACAATTCTGCGGAAAACGTTTACATCCAGTCGGCAACATTGAACGGTCAGACATACAACCGCTGCTATATCGATCACGCTGATATTGTGAATGGCGGAACACTGGAGTTAGTCATGGGCGACAGTCCGAACACAAAATGGGGCGTGGAATAAATAATAGTGTTTTGATATTCCCGAATTTTATATACCTTTGCAAAAAAGTTAATGAATGATGAAGATTCGTTTTTTGTTGTTTATATGCGTTTTAGCGGTATTTTGTTCCGGCAGTGTGAAAGCGCAGATCGAAATAACTTTAAGCATGGATCCTGAACGGGATACAATACTTATTGGCGACCAGATTACCTTGAAAGTGTCGGTTGTTGCGCCAAAGAATGAGATTATTATTTTTCCCAATTTCAAGGAAAAACTGTCCGAAGGGATAGACCTGATTGAAACGAAAGAGGTCGATACCCTCAAGTCGAAAGACGACAGTTTCAGGCATTTGGAGCGGAAATATCTGATAACCTCTTTTGATGAAGGGCGTTATCATTTAAGTGGATTTCCGGTGTTGAAACTTACTCAGTCGGGAGTGGACACCCTGTACAGCAATAATGAAATCGTCCTTACAGTCAAGACAGTAGAGCTTGACGAAAACTTTCAGCCCTACGACGTTAAGGACATCAAAAGTTATTCCTCGCAATGGTGGTTATGGACGGGCATCGGCGCGCTTGTGGCGTTGTTGATTATCGCGTTGTTGATTTTCCTGATTAGGAAATACCGGAAACCCGCCGGAGAAGTCAACAAGTTAAAAATCAACCCTTACCTCTGGGCTACGCACGAGTTGGAGAGCCTGAAAAATTCGAACCTCGCCACAACCCGCACAAAAGAATATTATTCGCGATTAACCGATATTGTTCGGGAATACATCGAGTTACAGACTAATGTCTCTGCTATGGAAAAAACTTCTGACGAGATATTAGCTCTTTTGCCCGGCACTGTTTTCAATGCCGAAGAACTCATCCGGAATATCAGGGATTTGTTCAGTGTCGCCGATTTGGTCAAGTTTGCAAAATATCCCGCTTCGGTATTCGAGTGCGAAACAAGCTGGGACGAGGCGCACAGATTTGTGACACAGAGTAATAATATAGCAAATGATTTAAAACAGTCTGAAGATGAAGAAGATTCTGGAGATACTGGAAATACCGCAATTTGAGAATCCTTTTGTATTATGGACATTGGTTCTTTTGGCGCCATATATAATATGGTATGCGATATGGGGTCGAAAGTCATGGGCAACGCTCAAAGTATCAACCATTATGCCATTGAAAAAAGTAGCCGGCGGAGTGTATCGTTACTTGCAGCATGTCCCGTTTGTATTGCGATGTTTTGTTTTTGCACTCATTATCATTGCGCTTGCACGTCCGAGGTCGTCGAAGATATTTGAGGCTACGAGCGTCGAAGGCGTTGATATTATGCTGATAATGGATATTTCAACCAGTATGTTGGCTCAGGATTTCAAGCCCAACAGGTTGAACGCTTCGAAAGATATCGCCATTGAGTTCGTTTCGCAACGGCAATCCGACCGTATCGGCTTGACTGTCTTTGCGGGAGAGAGTTTTATTCAGTGTCCGCCCACAACAGACCGGGCGACACTTATCAATCTCATAGCGAAAGTGCAAACAGGCTTAATCACAGACGGTACGGCTATCGGAAACGGACTTGCAACAGCTGTGAGCCGTCTCCGTGACAGCGACGCAAAAAGCAAGGTCGCTATCCTGATGACCGACGGCGTAAACAATTCGGGCAACGTTACGCCCGAAACTGCCGCCGAAATTGCTAAACTGCACAGAATAAGGGTATATACTATCGGTATCGGAACAAACGGAACCGCTCCTTACCCTGCGCAAACGCCTTACGGTGGTGTTCAGATGATTCAGGTGCCTGTCGAAATCGACGAGGCTTTGTTAAAAAATATTGCTAATCAGACAGGTGGAGAATATTTCAGGGCAACAAACAACACCAAACTTATCGAAATCTACAGCCAGATCAACGAAATGGAAAAAACGAAAAATCTGGTGGACAGTTTTCCCGTTTACAGGGAAGAATTTCTGGTTTACGCTTTGGCTGCCTTCGCTTTGCTGATGCTCGAAATTTTGATTAGATTATTTGTTTTGAGACGAATACCTTGAGGAGTTAAGAGTTAAGAACTAAGAGTTAAGAGTTATTGGATAGAATATGGTAGAATTTAAGAATTTGTATTTTGCATGGTTACTGCTCGTAATTCCTTTGTTACCGCTGATTTACGGGCTTAGCGCATATTTCCGGCGCAGACGTTTGGCGCGCTTCGGCGACCTCAGGCTGATGAAACCGCTTATGCCTCTGGCTTCGAGGGCGAGAGGCTGGATTAAGATAGCAGTGATTTGCATCGCTCTGTTTTTCTTTGTTGCAGCGTTGATGCAGCCACGTATCGGACAGGTCGTTGCCGAAGTGAAATCCAAAGGCGCCGAAGTCATTATCGCTCTCGACGTGTCGAACAGTATGCTGGCAACGGATTTTTCGCCTTCGCGGCTCGAACATTCGAAACTTGCAATTGCACGTCTGGTCGAAGGTCTGAAAGAAGACAGGATAGGATTGATTATCTTCGCCGGCGACGCCTACGTACAACTGCCTGTAACAACGGATTACATGTCGGCAAAACTTTTCCTGAACGCAATAAATACGGATATAGTTTCGAGGCAGGGAACGGATATATCGAAGGCTATTGACTTGGCGATGAAATCGTTTTCGTCGCAAATCGGTAACAGCAAGGCGTTGATAATAATCACCGACGGCGAAAATCAGGAAGGCAATCCCGTCGAAATGGCGGAACTTGCACACGGCGAAGGGATAACCATACACACAATCGGGATAGGCTCGCCGGAGGGCGCTCCAATAATCCTGCAAAACGGTACTATGCTGAAAGACAAGTCGGGAGAAATCGTCATGTCGCATCTTGACGTTAACACCCTGAAATTAGTGGCTTCGGCAGGAGGAGGAAGCGCAACAATAGCTTCGCAGTCGGACTTGGGATTAAGCGATATATTCCGGAGTATTAAGGATATGGAGAAACAGGAATTGCTGTCGGAAGAGTTCAGGTCATATTTCGAACTGTACTACATTCCTTTGTCGCTTGCGCTGTTACTCCTTGTGCTCGATGCTATTATACTGGAAAGAAAAAACAGGTACTTACAAAAATTAAATTTATTCAGGCATAAATGAACATCTTTGAAATAATAGCCTCGATATTAAGTTTTTTGTGCATACTGTTCGCCGTTAAGGAGAAGATTTGGACGTTTCCGATTGGAATGGTCAGT
Source organism: Prevotellaceae bacterium (assembly GCA_031270335.1). Taxonomy (GTDB): domain Bacteria; phylum Bacteroidota; class Bacteroidia; order Bacteroidales; family UBA932; genus JAIRLF01. The sequence goes on from JAISXV010000253.1 coordinate 5,828, forward strand.
ACGGCAATGTACTTTTTTGTGTTTTTCACGCAAAGGGTTTATTCGTCAATGACTTTGCAAATAATGTTTTTCGCTTTCAACGCCTACGGTCTGTATAAATGGACGCATCCGGGCGAAAAAGACGCCGCAAAAGCGGATAACACTCTCGCCGTTACCTTATTGACGGTCAAAGGTCGTCTGTTGACGGCGACAATAATCGCTGTCCTGACCTTAACACTCGGATATGTTATGTCGAACCTGCACAACTGGTTGCCTGCGCTTTTTCCCGAAGAAGCCAAATACGTCTATCTCGACACAGCTATCCTGTCCGCCAGTCTCGTAGCTCAGTATTTGATGGCGATAAAGAAATTAGAAAGTTGGGCAATATGGTTTGCAGTAGATATAGTATCGGCGCCATTTTACTTTATCACAGTTGGTTGGGCGACGGGAATATTGTATTTCGTCTTCATTTTCACGGCTGTAATGGGCTGGATCGAATGGAAAAAAAGCGCCTCCACGAATTAAGGAATGAAGAATAAAGTGCGTACGACAAAATTCCCTTTTGTTTCCAAATCCGATCGTGAATTGTCGAGGCACGGCAGCGGGAATTGTCGAGGCACGACAACGGGAATTGTCGAGGCACGACAACGGGAATTGTCGAGGCACGGCAACGGGAATTGTCGAGGCGCGGCAACGGGAATTGTCGAGGCACGGCAACGGGAATTGTCGAGGCACGGCAACGGGAATTGTCGAGGTTTAGCATGACAAAACAGTCACGTCTAATCAATTAACTTCGTCTGTTTTTGCCAGTTTGAACAAAAATTCCAGACCTCCGTCGGCTTTGTTTCTTTTGTGTCACCGATTTGGGTGACGCATTGTCGAAGTCAGGACAATTAATATTTTTTTTACCGTCAAAAATAAAAAAACCCTCTTTAGGGGGTATTATTGAGCATAAATTGCCCATTACCTTTGCACTGTCAATTCGATGTTGAATTGAGCAAAAAAGTTAAACGTTTTTAAATTTAGTAGTATGATTGACAGAATAAAACAGATTTTGACCGCTCCGAAAACAGCATGGACGGTCGTTGAGAGCGAGTACACGCCTCATGTAAAATTATTCACGCAGTATGTGTTGCCGCTTGCGCTCATACCTGCGATTGCAGCGTTCGTTGGTTACGGATTCGTTGGTTATTCCGTTTTCGGCGTGCGCGTCCATTCTATCGAATGGGGAATCCGGCAAGCCGTCAGCCAGTACATCGCCATGACGGGAGGAGTTTATCTCACAGCCTTTGTGATTAACTTCCTTGCCGAAACCTTTGGCGCACGGAAAGATTTCGACCGTGCTTTTTCGCTTGTTACGTGGTCATATATGCCGATGTTTGTTGGCGGAGTGTTCTACGTCATACCATCGCTTTCGTGGCTTGCATCGCTGGCGGGAGTGTACGGACTGTATCTGCTGTACATCGGTTTACAGCCGATGATGAAACAGCCCGCCGAAAAAACAACCGGTTATTTCATAGCCTGTCTTGTTGTGGCGGCGCTGATTGCGACGGTATTGTCAATAACGCTGGCGTCAATACTGCTCGGCAGTTATGGTGCAGCAGCTTTCAGACTTTGATTCTTATTCGCAGAAATCGAAAGTCTAAAAACGTTCTTTGACATATTGGTTTACACGCATAATTTTGCGGTTCTATGCGCAAACAGTTAGCGAAAATTTTTAACGCAAAGAACGCAAAGCGAAGCGCAAAGGTCGCAAAGCAATTAGCGTCCTTTGTGTTATCATCTTTGCGTTCCTTGCATAAACCTTAGCGCCCTTTGCGTTAAAAAATACTCGCCAAAATAAAAAACCCTCTTTGGGGGGTATTATTGAGCGTAAAACACCCATTACCTTTGTATTGTCAATTCGATGTTGAATTGAACAGAAAACGTTCATTGACATATTGGTTTACACAAATAATTTTGCGGTTCTGAATAAAGATTGTATCTTTGCAGTCGCAAAAGAAAATTAAGATTACAAGATGATGGATACAAAAACACTGGATAAACAGACGAGCGATAAAGTAGCGTTTATAACATTTATCGTACCGGCTTTTGCTGAAGCATACAAAATGCCTGTTTCCGCAGCCTATCAATATCTGAAAAAATATGGCGGCTGGGATTTTCTTAATAAACACTGGTGGACATTGCACACCGACAACGAAATTTGGGCAATCAGAGATATTTTTGAAGTATGCCGGAATAATGGAGGGCTTCGATAATGCGGATATATCATGGCAGTTACAAGATGAAAACTCCAAAATCAATCTCAAACGCTTAAAAAAGAATTACAAATAAAGATTACAAACTCATAATCAAATAAAAATCGTTTTCTGCAACGATTTTACAGCAATAATAGATTCCATGTTTATAGCGTGTAAACCAGTCTAAAAAAAGGTTTGCACGCTTTTTGTGTGTGTTAGTCCTAAACTTTCGCACACAATCAGCGTGTTCACCTTATTAACATCAGATATTATTTTTTTTTAAAACAAACATAAATAAAATGAAAAGAGTAAAATTCAATTTGAGGAAAGTGGCAACGATAGTTGCCTGCCTCGCAGCAGTAATCATATTCGCCGCGTGCGATAAAGACCCGGTAGAAGACCCGATAGACACCGGTACGGAACAGGACGCCGACATTGTCGCCTTCACTTTCGAGGGCATCGACGGACATTCTGCCATTGACAAAACGGCACATACTGTCGCCGCCAAAGCAGCGGAAACGGTCGATTTGACCGCTATCGTAGCAGAATTTACCCTCTCGACAGGCGCAACCGCCACCGTAGGCGGGACTGCGCAGACGAGCAGGCAAACACCCAACAAT
>JAISXV010000152.1 GCA_031270335.1 Prevotellaceae bacterium
TGAGCCGAATTGCCGACATGAACACCTTTAATATATGCATTATATTCTCCGACAAGATTCTGTCCTTCGTCGAACACCTTGAAATCCACATCATCCTGCCATACCCAATCGCCCAGCGAGCACATTCCTGTGATAAACAGTCCGGAAACAGGATTGAACTGCACTTCCAGCTCGACGCCCTTGTGCAAAGCATTGATTCCGGGAATATTTGCGAATACTGTGTAGTTACTGTACGGTTTGATAAATGTTTTGTCTTTCCAGTTTGTGATGTAAGCGTTCAATTTTGCTTTAAAGATAGACGAAGTAAAGCCATATCCGATTTCGCCCGACACTACTGTTTCCATTTTCACATCCGTATTTATGTCGTTTGAGTAATTAAGAAAAGCGTTGTCGAAGTATGGAGAACGAGTAAAATATCCGGCATTTGCAAACAGATTGTGATGTTTGTCGGGATTATAGTTGAATCCGCCTTTCAGGCTGAAAGGAACGAAATTGACCTTGTCGGACAATTGATTGCCTTCGGTATAGTTGAAGTAATCTTTACGTTTGTAGTTGTTGGATGCTGCAGAGGCGGACACAAATGCTGAATATTTTTCTTTCACATACTCAATCTGACCGAAAATGCCTAACCATGAAACTAATCCTTCTTGATGATATGAAAATTTATCGCCTGTTTTCAACTGTGTCGTAGCCGGACGGTTTTTATTGGCGCCATCAAGGAAATAGCTTCCGCCAAGCAAATCGACAATTTCCATACCATGTTTGCCGATATAGTATTTTGCATCTACGCCTCCGGTGATTTTCAAGTTGTTGAACGCTTTATTATAGGTGCTTAACAGTCCGTACCAGTCGTGATTGTTGAACGCATTGCTGATAATCATTTTAGAACCATCATCGGAGTTTGAATTTAAGTCTATTGCAACGTCATAGTTCAGTATTCCTCCATGTGTCAGGAAATTCAGGTCGTTTGGAGTTCCATTATACCATGTCAAGTTATATCTGTAATCGCCTGCGTCGGTTCTGCGTCCGCTGATTCGTCTGCCTTCGCCTGTTCCTGTCGAAGCGTACACAACTGTCGAAAGCATTGATGTTTCGTCGATATCCCAATAGTGATTCAGCGATATTTGCGGTTTGTGATATTCGTTATATCCACTGCTGCCGCCATATATTTTACCGTTACGATATCCGTAGTCGGAGTTGAATTTTTTGCCATTCACCGAAAACGGTACGTCTGGGTTTTCGTTTTTATATGTTGCAATTTTATGTTGAGATCCTCTTTGATTGTGCCATTGCGGAGCGCCGAAAGCCTGTAACGAAATTCGGTGGTTGGGAGATATGACTTTTGAAACATTTGCAAAATAAGAATATGCTTTGAAATTTGTTCCGTCGATATATCCGTTGCCAAACGATGTTCCTCCCGAAATGGTTACAGCCCAGCCGTTATCCATCAATCCGGTGGACAGGTTGAAAGTGTATTTATTGTAACCGTCGTTTCCGAATCCCGAATAGACAGAGCCGCCTTTTTCAGCGTCGGTATTTTTTGTGATGATGTTTATCGTGCCGCCGACAGATGAAATGGCTAATTTCGAAGCTCCCATACCTCTCTGTACCTGCATCACACGTGTAACGTCAGCCAGTCCTGCCCAGTTCGACCAGTACACTTTTCCGTTTTCCATATCGTTCACCGGTACGCCGTTGACCAGAATCCCGATATTGTTGGAATCGAAACCTCTGAGGTTGATACGTGAATCGCCGTATCCGCCGCCGCTTTTTGTTACATAAACGGAAGGCGTCGAACGCAGAATTTCGGGAAATTCCTTAGAGCCAAGTTTTTCGGCAATGATTTCAGGTTTGATTGTGGAGAGAGCGACAGGCGTCTCCCTGTCTTTTGCAAACGACGACACGACCATAACGCTTTCGAGTTCCAAAGCATCGGATTCCAACTCGATTATCCCTAAATCGGCAACGTTTGTTATGTCGATTTCTTTCGGGATATAACCGACAAGCGTTATCATGATTTTCTGTGTTCCCTGTGCTAAATTCAGCCTGAAAAAGCCGTTTATCTGGCTGACAGTGACGGCGTCGGCATCTTTGGCAATGACGACGGCTCCTGCAACAGGTTCTTTCGATAATTTATCGACTATCGTACCGTTAATAGTGATTTGTCCACTTGCGATTACACCGCAAATACAGCAGAAAGCTGTAAAAAAAACTTTTAGTAATTGTAGTTTCATTCTATTGTACATTTAAAATTTCAAGGCGCAAAGGTACTCTTTTTTCCTGAAATCAAAAAAATGTGTATTATTGCATACAATTTTGAATGAATGTAACATGATTAAAATTATTATTAAATGAAACGTATATTATTGATAGTTTGTATTTTTACTTTGCTGTTATCGTGCAACGACGACGAAAAAGCAGCGCCAGATTTGACCGTAAATCCGGCATTTATTGAGTTTGAAAACGCCGGAGCAACAGAAAAAGTTTACATCAATTCGAACACTTCATGGGCGTCGTCGTCAGATCAAGAATGGTGCCGGGCGTCGGTAACGCGGAAATTCGGAAACGATACGGTGGAAATAATAGTTGAGGAAAATATCGGAATCGAGGAGCGAATTGCGTATGTCCGGTTCTACAATCCCGAAGAAACGATTATCGTAACGGTGAAAGTAATCCAGAATCCGGCAATAAGAAACGACGAATAACAAATGAAGGTTGTATCATGTTGCCGTATAGATAAAAACGGGGTTTTTGTTGACGATAAAAAGATTTTTAGAGGATGCGACGCCGCTGTGTTGACGTATTTCGATAATATTTTGAAACATTTTGAAATCGTCTATCCGAAGTTTGCCAAAATGGACGCAATGTCGAAACTCGGCTTCCTGACTGCCGAAATTTTGCTGAAAAACATGCCGGACGATATACCGGACTGTTCGCCATACGAGTGCGGGATATTGCTGAGTAACAGTTCGTCGAGTCTGAATACCGATTTTAATTACTGGGATACTTTTCGACAAATACCAAGTCCATCGACTTTCGTATATACTCTTCCCAACGTTGTCAACGCCGAAATTTGTATCCGTCACGGTTTCAAAGGCGAAAACATGTTTTTTATAGCCGAAAATTTTGCTTCATCAGGCGTCGAAGAATACGCAAACTTCTTACTCGATAACGGAACACTTAAATTTTGCCTCTATGGCTGGGTTGAACTGCTGAATGAGTCTTTCGATGCCATCATTTTTTTGTCGTGCAAGACAAAAGTCCGATTGTTGCCGAGAAGCGTTTTCATTTGAGATCGCAGAATGTGTGCTGAAAGCTGTCAATCTCGGCAGCGACACCGACACGACAGCCGCAGTAGCGGGCGGACTTGCCGGACTTTGTTACGGATACTACAATATTCCCGATCGATGGATTTCGCAACTTGCACGACAAGAGGATATTGAAGATTTGGCAGTGAGATTGGCAGCGAGGATTTGACTGTGAGATTGACAGCGAAAAGTAACGGATTAAAAATTTCAAAATAAGAATTGATACGGAACGATATGAAAACTTTTTTATTACAAAAGGCACAAAGGTTTATCACAAAGAGCATAAAGCACAATCTTATTATTATGCTGAAAATAAGCAAGAAAACGACAATATAGATGAATAAGGTACAATTTGCCTTAATACAGGTAATTTTCGCCTTTGCTTTTGTGTTGTTATTCAAGAAATTGTCAGTACCTTTGCGGCGAAATTTAATAATTATTTTTTATGGTAGAAGCATGTTTTTACACATTCATTATTACGTTCTTAACTGTTGAACGGCTTTATCCGGGCGTAGCCAAGATAGACGAACTTATTGCCACCGGACGACGGATTTATATCCACAATAAGAACAGCATTGACCGCAAGAGCAGCATAGCCGACTGTCGGTTCAGTCTGACAAAATCGGACGCAGGCGAGTTCGTGAAGGACGTCAAGATGTTGGGCGTCATCAAGCCTGTCCCGCTTGACAATTCTTACGAAGTAACAGCGGGTAAAGTGTATGCAGGCGAATATCCGGGAGGGATATCGGAAAAAGTGGCGAAAATAAAAATCGACAGTTTGAGTAAGTTTGGTATTACCGACTTCATCGACCTGACAGAGGAAGGCGAATGTAAGCTTTACACGCCGTTTTTGCCGAAAACGATGCAGAGTTACCGTTTTCCCGTCAGCGACCCCGAACTTGCACCGCTGCCTGTGATGCACAACATCATTGCCAAAATTGATGAACTTGTTGCCGCAGGAAAGAAGGTTTATATCCATTGTCGCGGCGGGATTGACCGTACCGGCGCCGTTGTCGCCTGCTGGTATGCCCACACGGGATTGGACGAAAATGCGGCTTTCTTGAAATACAAAATCTGTTGGGAAACCAATCCGAAAGCGGCAGAGATAGATTGGACACCGACAATTCAGCAAAAGCCTGAATATATCGCGGAATTTATTGAGTTTGAAAAGAAAAAGAGCATCTTATCCCGAATTTAAAGTGTCGGAAGAACAAATCGGGATATACAGTACCCAAAAGCAGGCGGAATACAGCAAACAAATTAAAATAAAAATTTATGACAACAAAAAACTATGCCGACTACACTTTCGGCGACATTATGGCACTCGACGAGCAGGAATATTACGACTACCAGATCTGGTTGTCGGACGAGTGGATTGACCGTCATCTTGATGAGATTGAAGTTCCGAAAGTACGCCACACGCTTACCGGACGAATTGCAGGTCTGAAAGCGGCAGGGAAATACATTATTGACAGTATGAAAGGGGAAAAATTAATGAAATCAGTTTTTGAACTTGAATATTACACTCGCGTGTCTGAACCGTATCGCAATCAGAAAGGACGGATACGCTATCAAATACCTGCTTTTCCGCACAATTTGGACAGACGTACCATCGGACATTTCAGTTCTTTGGAACAAGCCGAAGAAGTTATGCGAACAGATGCTCGCGAGCATTGGGGCGCTATATTTGCCAGCGATGAATACTGCGGACATTTCTGTTATGCAATCAACGAATACCGCCTTGATGAGAGCGAGTGCTGGATGCAGCCCGAAAGCCGTCGCACGTATCTGACAGACGGCTCGCTGAACGATGAAAGTCTGACCTGCGAGCGAGGCAACTGCGCTATGGATTACAGAACGGGCGAATATGAAGGACAGCGGATAAGCATCGGTAAATTTATTGGCAGACAGCCCGAAAAAATTCGTTTCAAAGAAGGTCAAATTGTGGAAATTATGGATGATATGCGCGTCGTTTTGGGCGTGATTGTAGCGCTGCCGCCAACCGTTGACTTCGTTAAGAAAAACCTTCTGTATTTCGATTATTCCGAAGACAGTTACACGGTAGCGGTTTTTAAGTCAGATGCTTATCAGCAGGGACCTTGCGGCGGCATACCCGGCAAATCTTTGAGGCATTATCCTAAAATAGAAGACAGTCCCTGCGAATATGATTATGCACAGTGCTGTTTCGTGTTTCCTTTGCGACTTCCAATTGATAAAGAAAAACAGGAACAGTTGATAAAAGCGGATTGTGAATACATTAAAAAAGTAGTTTTCCCCTGTTTGACGGAAGAAGACTGGAAAATAATTGACGGCGGCATTTGCACCTCGCTATTTTCAGATTGGAAAGATTTTTTGGAATTTTTAGAACAGAAAAAATAAAATTATGGAAAAGAAAGAAGATAAGATTATGCAACAAAAAGAGCCAACAATATTTGTTCTCTACGCCTATATGATTGATATAGACTATGAAGAAGAGTTTCGCGCTAACGCCAAAATGCCGTCCTATCCCGAATACAAAGTTAAGGAAGAAAATGTCGGCTTTTACTCGTCGCTCAAAAACGCCGAAAATGCAATATTTGAGCATATTGAGGAACTTAAAAGGCGCGACAACTATTACGAACCGAGCAACCGCCGTCCACTCAACGACTTACTTGTGTACGACCCTGATGAAGATACTATTAATCCGTTGGAATACGGCAGGTTACACTCGTTTCAGATTGTGGAAATTATGCCCGACAGAGGTAATTACTATGCCGCCGAAACTCGCCGCTCGTACCTGCGCGACGGTTCGCTCTGGGCTGAAAATCTGACGTCGGAATCATTAGACAGATACGACGCGAAAGGCGCAACCCGCGAAGAAATGCAGCGCAAAGGCGGATTTGTGGGTAGAGAGCCGTCGGAAATTTTTTTTAAGGAAGGCGATATTGTAGAGGATTTATGTAGGGACAGAGTATGTTTGGGTATCGTTGTTCGGACGCCGATAACAATCGAAGATTATAAAATCCGTAATCATGTGATACAATACTATAGTTATGGGAATAATGATTACTCGGACGATATTTATCTGACTTTGGGAAGCGACACGGCTTATCATTTCAAGGAAGGCGACGCGCCGGAGTGGATTGTCGATAACAATTGTTATACAATGAATGTTTTTAAGCCGCGTTTTCCGGTACCTGAAGCGCTCGAAAAATCACTGCGGCTGGCTTACGACTATTGGATGCTTCCCGAAGAGGAGTTTAACCGTTTGCAGGCAGAAAAGAAAGCTCGCCTCGACACCCGCTATCTGCATACCGACCCGTTCTACATCACGGAAATTTCGTCTGAGGACTACTATAAATATGTGTTCATCAAGCGGATGCTGTTCGACAAAACGGAATTTAACTGTTCGAGTTCGTGCATTATTTTCGACGTCGAAGTTGGGGACTGTTTTTGCGACAAACTGCACCAAACACCTGCATATAAGCATTATATCAATCTGCGCAACATCTATATTCCGTGGCTTGAATCGTTGAGGTGGTATTCCAATTGCCTTTGCAAAATTTTTCCGAATATAGATTCAGGAGATTACCATAACAGACTGAAAGCGATGGAAGCCTTAATCCGTAAAACCAAACGACTTACAGACAAATTTTTATGGCGAATGAGCCGTAGCGCATATTATACTTTCCAACAAGGTATGACAAAAGCGCTTGCAAATTACAATGAAGAAAATATTCATACAAAAATAAATCAAAAAAATGGTCAAAGATAAAGAAGACAACTATCGCCTGAGAATAGCGTTTGATTTCGACGATACGCAGACAAATCCTGTCGTGTTTATGGATTTTCGGAAGAAGATAGAAAAGCCTTTGAAAATGACAAGACATTAGATGAAATATTCAATGAATTAGAAAAAAAATTTTGGTAAAAATATGAAATCTTTAAAACAAACAGATTACAGACTGGCGATTAAATCCGCCCTCTTTGGCGTGGCAGTTGGCGACGCGCTGGGCGTGCCGGTAGAATTTATGAGTCGCGAAGCACTGCGACAAAATCCCGTTACCGATATGCGCGGCTACGGCTCTTACTATCAACCCGCAGGAACATGGTCAGACGACAGTTCGCTGACCTTCTGCCTCGCCGACGCGCTGACACACGATTTCAATATAAGTCGTGTTGCATCGAATTGTATGAAATGGGTTATCGAGAACTTTTGGACGGCTCGCGGCGAAGTTTTCGACATCGGAAGCGGAACGTCCGAAGCTATTCGACGACTTACCGACGGCGTGGAACCCGAACAGGCAGGCGGCACCGCCGAAACCAATAACGGCAATGGCTCGCTGATGCGCATCCTGCCCCTCGTGTTTTATCTGCTCGACAAACCGATTGAAGAACGTTTCCGTATCACAAAGCAAGTTTCGTCCATCACTCACGGACATATCCGAAGCGTGATAGCCTGCTTTTATTATCTCGAATTGGCAAGAATTATTTTGTTGCAAAAAGATAAAGTAAAGGCGTACAACGATTGGCAGAAAACAGTCGCAGATTTTGACTTGTCCAAACTTGTTCCTGAAACGGAAATCACAAAATTTGACCGCCTGCTGAAAGGCGACATTTCAACACTCACAGAAAAGGAAATAAAAAGTTCGGGCTATGTTCTCTACACGCTCGAAGCCGCAGTTTGGTGCTTTTTGACGACCAACAGTTACGAGGAATGTGTGCTGAAAGCCGTCAATCTCGGTGGCGATACCGACACGACAGCCGCAGTAGCGGGCGGACTTGCCGGACTTTGCTACGGCTACAACAATATCCCCGAACGCTGGCTGTCGCAACTTGCACGGCGAGAGGATATTGAGGATTTGGCAGCGAGATTGGCAGCGAAAGGAATTTCTACAATTGATATTTGATTCTTCTTCCTCTGAAAAGAACGAGTTTTTAAGAATTTTTTGAAAAATTTGTGAAAACTATATCGCTAATATACAGATATGTAAATTTTTTTTCGGCGAAAAATGTTGAAAAATGTCAATGGTATTATTTTTTGTATTAACTTTGCAACGATTTTTATTCGGAGTTTTAACGGGATTTCGGCTCCATATAAAAATCAAAATAGACAAAACAGTTTTTAGGAGTCCTTAGATATTAAAAAGTTTGTATATCATAACATAATGAAGAAGTCGAAGAAAAAAATAATAAAAAGCGAATACCGAAAAGCTTACGAGTAGGTGAAATTATTTTAAAGTTAATTAATTATAATGAAAGAAAAATTTTAGTTATTATCGCAGTTTCATTTGCATTTGGAGTTAATGCGCAAATGCGGAAATATTGAAATAAAGATATATTGAACAAAACGCTTTATTCTCAAAGAGAGAAACCTGAGAAATTTCTAATCGTAAGGAGAATAAGTAGCGGGAGTTCACGCCAAGAGCGTGGACTTTTCGTACACTTATTTACTTACAATGGTTATTCTCAGGTACCAATCTCTTTTAGATAAGCGTAAAACGAAAGGTTTCACGCTTTTTTTATGTTTCATTAAAAAAAATAATATGATCGAACAACAAAATTTTTACCGTCCGGAATGGACTTGCGGCAGATACAATGCCGAGAAACGAGCGGCGATTATCTACAACCTCGTTGAAGGTATGTGCTACTTTTTGGAGGATTTTTCCGCCGCCGTTGTCGGCGAAATTCTTGCTGTAAAACGCAATGAACAGGTTTATATTGAGACAGTTGCAAAAAACACGGGCATTGCCGAAGAAAGCATAGAGGAATTTTTTGCCGAGCTGCTCGCAATGGGTTTGCTCACAAACGAAGCGCCGACAGCAGAAAATATTGCCGACTATCGCCGACGTGTAAAGGAAAGCAAAGACGGCGAATATCAAGTAGAAAAAACTACACAAGAAAAATTGCCTTACGAGGTTTCGAGTGCGGAAATGGCTTATACCGAAGTCGTTGGCGGAGTTACAAGCGTGATGTTTGAACTCACTTACCGTTGCAGCGAGCAGTGTATCCACTGCTACAACCCGGGCGCGACACGCAACGATGACGAAAAAAGCCGCCGCGCCGACCGTCAGGAACTGACTTTTGACGACTACAAACGTATTATCGACGAACTCCATGAATTGGGACTTGTAAAAGTTTGTCTGACAGGCGGCGACCCTTTTTCAAAGCGCGAATGTTGGCAAATCATTGATTATCTGTATGAAAAAGAAATCGCTTTCGATATTTTTACCAATGCACAGGCTCTCAATGACGAAAAGATTATCAAATTGGCAAACCGTTATCCCCGCCTGATTGGAATTTCCATTTACAGCGGCGACGAGGCGGAACACGACAAAATTACCCGTATAAAAGGCTCTTGGCAAAAGTCGATAAATGCTGTGAAACAGTTGTCGGAACTTGCTGTACCGACGAATCTTAAATGCTGCGTGATGCGCCCGAATATTCGCAATTATTACAAAGTGGCGGAACTCGCAAAACAATACAATGCCGTTCCACAATTTGAAATCTGCATTACCGATTCGATAGAGGGCGATGCCTGTGCAAGTCAAAATTTGCGGTTGCCGCCCGAATATATGGAAATTGTTTTGCGGGACAACAATGTACCCCTTTATGTGGGCAAGGAAGCCCCGAATTTTGGCGGACAGGCAAAAGCGATGGACAAAAATCCCTGTGGCGCAGGCGAAAACTCCTTTTGTATTACGCCTGATGGAAGTTTGCAACCTTGTGCCGCATTTCCATTGTCGTTTGGCTGTTTGAAAGAAAAATCAATGGTTGAAATTTTTAAAAACAAAAATCTGCATTGGTGGCTCAACCTGAAATTACGGGATTATGAGAATTGCGGGCGATTGGAGTATTGCGCCTACTGCAATCTCTGTCCCGGCAATAATTTCATTGCTCACGGCACGCCGACAAAGCCTTCCGAAAATAATTGCAGCATTGCAAAAATGCGTTACGAACTTGCTCAAAAGATGATGCAAGGCTACGAACCGTTAGAAAACAAAACATTAGCAGAAAATTTGTCCGAATTAGACAATACCATACAACCTTTGCGACAGGTATTTGCCCACTGCACAGAGAAAACGCGAGGCAAACGGATAAATGGAGTTTCCGGAAACACTTCTGTAACCGCTAAAATTAATTTACAATGAAAGTAAAATTAAATGTAAGCAAGGTGTCAAGTGTAGTTACAATGGCTAACTGCCCAAAAGCATGGGAAAGCGACTGTGGTATTGCGTATCGTAGTTCTTAAGCAATGACTAACGGTTGCCTGATAGAAGGCAAGGGCGGGAGGGTGGCAATTTTTCAACAATCTGTTTGTATGAGACTTGAGGTTGTTGGAAGTATTAAGTTAAGTTTCTGATTTAAAGAATTATAAAAAGATGGATGTAAAACAAATAGAGGTAAAAGGTAACCTCTTTTATCTTGCAATAGAGCCTCTTTATGATGAAATAACAACACAGTATTTGGGACTTATATGTTATTTCAGTGTACAAGTACCAACATGTTTGTTGGCAGGAGAATTGTTTCGAAACAATGACAATAAACCTAAATTGTTCATTTCTATTGAAGAAGCAATAGAATATGCTAAGGAAGAATTATCTCAACGATTATATAATGCCAACGCAGAAGTACAAAGCACAATCGTTTGATTATCAAATAATCAGACAAAACGGCACAGATTTTATTCCTTATCCCTATATTCGTTCAGATGATGGGGATAAGGAAATGCTGTGTGTCAGTCCGTTGCACGGGCGCAGTTTCGCCGTTGGTAAAAACAAAGACAAGCGGTATATTATTAGCAAAGGCAATGGGCTATCATACACAAGCCACAGTTTTCTGAATACCATTGAAATGGGTTTGGAATCGTGGGGCTTGCTTGTTGAAAAAGCCGCTATTCGCGATTTTGAAATTGGAATGGAAATCAGCAAACTTGGCATAAAAACCAACGAAATGGAGTTTGTGCTAAAATTGGATTATCCAATAAAATTTAAAAATCAAACTGAAATCGTTTATCCATACCTGTTGCAGTACAATGTGGAATGTCCGTACCGCATTTGCGACGCCGCATTTATGGAGGAATGGGCGATTGCTTACGAAGTGCTTCAATGGCAAAAACTCAATGAGCGGAATTTCAAAGAAAATTATCTTATTGCTGCAAATGTGCTGATTAAAAATCTACGTATTATGCACAGCAACAACATTTTGCACAATGCAATCCATATCCAGAACTACACTTGGGCGTTGGAACTGCTTGATTTTGAGTTGGCAAGAACGCCATCATTTCCATATAGCGAGGCAGACGAAAAACAGTTTCCTGTGCTGTATCACAGAGAAATAGTCCAAACCTACGAGGTAATCAATTATATTGCGTGGGTTTTGCGTGAAACTATTGATTACAGGCAAATTGACACTCTTTTTACCGAATACGGATTTGATTTAAAACAATATTCTTAAACATTTAAAAATAAACAAATTATGGCTTGGATACCCTGTCAAAATTGTGGAAAAGAGTTTGATGCCATCGGGTGGCGATGGTTTATTTGCGACAAATGCGGTTTTCGCGTTTGCACGTCCTGTCTGTCGCAACATTCGGGAAAGTACGGTAGCGGCTACAAATGCAGTCAGTGCGCCTTTGGCTATATGAAAGGTCCGAAAAAGATTTGAGCAAAAAACATATTCGAGCGTATGGCTCAACACTTTACCGAACACGGACAGTCCTAATGTTTACAAATCATTTCGGAATCCAAAATATTAATGTACTTTTGTGACATGTTTTAATGAAAATTAGTTATGAAAACAATGAATAAACAAGTATTTAGGTCGCGAATCAGCGTTGTGCTTATGGGGTTTATACTTGCGGTGTTAGTACCGGAAGCTATACTGATGTTTTCTCTTGGCGCCGTCGGAGGACTGTACATACTCGGCGGAGTATTACTGTTTTGTATGTGGATTTTTACAAGCATACGTTATGTGATTGCCGGTGACAGATTACATATCAACGTGTGTGGAATTTGCAATGCGAAACTTAATATTGCAGATGTTGTATCAATAAAGCGGTCGTATAATCTGCTTTCTTCGCCTGCTGCATCTATGAAAAGGTTGGAAATACGCATAAAAAGCACGAAAAAATATCCGTATTTTCTTATTTCTCCTGTTTGCGAACAGGAATTTCTCGACATGTTGAAAGCCATCAATCCGGACATAGTCATTCAGGTTTCGGATAAAAAAGGAAAATGGCGTATCTGGGATTGGGATATATAATTGTCATTTATTATTATAACGAGTATATGAACACACACAAACTATTATTATCATTATTAATGTGGATAACATCATTCACATTGATTGCTCAGGACGGAAGTTCCGTCAAATTGGAAACTCGGACATTGCCGGCGTTGTATAAGTCAAGCAATGGTTCGACGCAGAAGATTGAAATAAAAGCTATTTACACCGGCGCTCCTGTTTCGGCGACGCTTCGGGTGGACAATCAATCTCGAAATGAAAATCTGAAGACAGGCGAAAACCGTTTTCTCTGGGAAATTCCCGCTGTGGACGCCTCGAAACAGATGTCCGTTGCGTTGGAATACGATGGAGGAAAACAATCGACCGTCGTGGAAGTGTCGCCTGTGCGGAAGTGGCAGATGAATTTCGTGCAACATTCTCACACCGACATCGGCTACACTCGTTCGCAGACCGAAATTCTTGCCGAGCATCTGCGATACATCGACTATGCCCTTGACTATTGCGACGCTACCGACGACTATCCTGAAAATGCACGTTTTCGCTGGACTTGCGAAATTTCGTGGGCTGTGAGCGAGTATCTCAAATGTCGTCCGGCGGAGCAGATTGCACGACTGAAAAAGCGTGTCCGGGAAGGACGGATAGAACTCGCCGCAATGTATCTTAACTTCGACGAGTTGCCCGACGAACAGACCCTTGCTGCATCGCTGTATCCTCTGAAACAGTTTCGACAGGCGGGAATGAAATCCGAAGTCGCCATGCAAAACGACGTGAACGGTATCGGATGGTGTTTTGCCGAATATTTTGCTGACCTGGGAGTTAAGTACGTCAATATGGGGACGCACGGACATCGGGCGTTGATTGCTTTCGACGTCCCGACAGTCTTTTGGTGGGAATCGCCCTCAGGAAAGAAAATCCTGACCTATCGTGCCGAACACTATATGATGGGAAATTTCTTTGGCGTTGAATCCGACAATTTCGAACGTTTCGAGGAACGTCTGTTGAACTATCTCAGTACGCTCGAAGCAAAGAATTATCCCTATAACATCGCTGTCGCACAACACTCCGGATATTTCACCGACAACTCGCCGCCATCGACACGCAGTTGCGAAATGATGCGAAAATGGAACGAAAAATATGAATACCCGAAATTACGTACAGCCGTGTCGGCTGAATTTTTCAAAGAAGTAGAAACAAATTACGCCGACAAAATACAGACCATCCGCGGTGCGTGGCCCGACTGGTGGACAGACGGTTTCGCTTCCGGAGCGCGTGAAGCCGCAATATCGCGCATCACACATTCCGACGTTATCGCCTTCCAGACCGGACTGTCGTTTGCGAAGATGCTGGGCGCTCAACTGCCACAGGACATCAATAAACAGGTGGACGACGTCAACCGTTCGCTCCTGTTCTACGACGAACATACTTTCGGATTCAGCGAAAGCGTACGCGACCCTTACGGACGCGAAACATGGGAGCAACGTTCGCTAAAACAGTCGTATGCCTGGGAAGCGTATCGCCGTTCCGGATTGCTGGGCGAGGTGGCAATGGGATTGTTGCAAACGTACGTTCCAAAGACAAGCGCTCCGTCGATAGCGATATTTAATCCTTTGAACTGGAGTTACAGCGGAATAGCAAAAGCATACATCGACCATCAGATACTTCCCCGTAACAAAAAGTTCGAAATCCTCGATGCAAACGGGCGAGCCTTGCCTGCTCAAGCGGGCGAAAGCCGTTCGGACGGGACATACTGGTCGATATACGTGAAAGATATTCCGGCGTTGGGATATGCTCAATACACTATCAACGTGAAAGATGAGCCGGTTGATAAGCCTGACGTACAAACTTCGTTGAAACAGTTGGAAAACGACTGGTATATCATTGATTTCAACCCTTATAAAGGAACTGTCGGCAAACTGTTTGACAAGGAATTGAACAAGTCGCTGATTACATCCGGAGCGCAATGGGAACTGGGTGAATTTATCTACGAACTTATTGACAGCCGTCGTCCGATGGAGTTGTATCGTGAGCCGCAGTTTTTGCGTCGTCCGCCGGAGAAGATGCGTTTCGAAAAATACGAAAAAGGACAGATCTGGGACAGTTACCGTTTTCGTGGAGAGACCGTCGCCGGACGCGAACCGGACAATCTGACGGTTGAATTTCGAATCTATTCTGTCTGCAAAAAGATTGAAATAATCTACAGTCTGCGCAAAAAAGCCGTGACTGACCCCGAAGCCGTTTACATCGCTTTTCCGTTCGAGGTAGAGAACGGGAAAATACATCTCGACGTGCCGGGCGGCGTCATCGAAGCCGGAAAAGACCAGATTCCCGGTTCGTCAAACGACTGGTACACTGTGCAGAACTTTGCCACAGCGCTCAACGGCAACGAACAGATTGTCGTATGCAGTCCCGAAATTCCGCTGATGCAGTTTGGCGCAATCAACACCGGACGCTACAAAGCCGGCGCCGTTCCACAATCGACAAATATGTATTCCTGGCCCATGAACAATTATTGGGTAACGAATTTCAACGCCGACCAGATGGGCGAATTACGGTGGAGTTACTTCATCAACTCCGTGGCGGACAATACTACGGCGTATTCCACACGTTTTGCATGGGAAAACCGTATTCCGATGCTTACTCGCGTCCTGCCGGAGGGCGGAACGTCGAACAAACCTTTGTCGCCTGTCTCGCTGCTGGAGTTGACGGCTCAGAATCTGCTGTTGGTAACAATGAAACCGGTAGCCGGCGAAAATGCGGCGCTTCTTCAATTACGCGAAATCAACGGTCAACCGGCGTCGTTAAACATCGTTTCGAAACGGATAAAGATACGTAAAATAACTGTCTGTGACGCGCTTGGAGACCCGTTGCCCGCCGGTAAACCGGAGTTCAAACCGTACGAAAACAAGTTTGT
>JAISXV010000068.1 GCA_031270335.1 Prevotellaceae bacterium
TTCAGGACATTCCGAAAATTCTTCTATCTGTCCTATAGGAGTCCGTCATTGCGGGCTTGACCCGCAATCCCCTTTGTGCAGAGGATTCTGAAACAAGTTCAGAATGACGGACTGTTACGGACTGTTACGGACTGTTATAGTCCGTCATTGCGGGCTTGACTCGTACTCGTTTTTATTGCCATCAAAAGAGAAAGTGTTGATTATCCCCATAACCCGGCGCACATAATCCCGTTTGTCGAAACGCGGAGCATAGATATAACCTTCGACGGTAACTATACGTTGTCTGTTGGCATCAATATATGAACGACTTACGAAAGGTCCTCCCATATAATCGTTGACAAGTTCCCACAGTCCACGCAGTTCTCCATACTGTAATCCCTTGAATTTCTTTATTTCCAGTTCGGGCATAAAGAGTTTTGTTGTTGTCATCCAACTGCTGTCTCTTGCGCCGTGAATTTTTTCTTTCAAGATGGAATCACGTTTGTTAACCAGATAATTGACTGTAAACGTGCTGTCATCGACAAAAGGATATGAATAAACGAAAACGCCGATGCTGTTATGATTCGATTGAGTTTCGAGCCAGATAAAACCGGCGTCGTTTCTCATTATCGTATAATATCCCGAAGGTACGTGTAAATCAATATCGAAACGTTTTTTTATTGTGCGATTAATCGTTGTGTCGGAATACGCTTTGACATTTTTCGACTGCCTGTCCAATTCTGCCTGTTCGTAAAGATTTAGCATATATTCACGTTTGTCGCTCAATATCTTAGCAACCGACGAAATATCTGCGCCCACTGCGTTAAGCACGATTTGCGGAGTTGACCAAATGTCGTGTTTGATGGTCAGTTTTGTTTCCGTCAGTTCGGTAGAAATGCTTATTACCAAGATGTTTCTGTGTTTTTGCATCACCGGAAGAAACGACGAATTGGCTACCGGAATCAGAGTGTAAAACTTTTCGGCGCTTGCCAGACCCGGATAAGGCTTTTCGAATATCGAACGAATAGTGTCGCCGACTTCCGAATTCCAGTGATAATTTTCAATAATAACCAGCAATTCACCGATTTTACCCGTTGCGCCCGGTTTGGGGAAATTTGCACTGTCTCCGCAGGAAACAATTGACATTAAAATAATTGCAACAATTGATGTACATAATAACCGTTTCATACCTATAAAAAGAATTAATCCTAAAAACTAATTTAATATATGCCTGACGATATCGTTTCCAATTGCATAAACCATTATGAACAACAATATTACCATTCCTGCCACCTGTGCATAAGTGAGAAACTTGTCACTCGGTTTTCGTCTCGTAATCACTTCGTACAATAAAAACATAACATGTCCTCCATCAAGTGCAGGTATCGGCAATAAATTCAACACCGCAAGCATAATCGATAACAATGCTGTTATGTCGCAAAATCTGTGCCAATCCCATTGTGCGGAGTAAATATTTCCTATCGAAATGAAACTTCCCACCTGTTTATACGTTTTTGTTTTGGGCGTAGCCATCAGGCGCACCTCGCATAATTGGTCGTATAGACGTGTTTTAGCCTTCGCCAGACCGGCGGGAAACGCTTCCAAAATCGTGTAAGTTTTTTTCGTGAAATCGTAAAAATCTGTCATGTTGATTTTCAGTTCGACGCCAATCAGACCGTTATTGTTTACTTTGACCTGAACATTTATCTGTATATCGCCGCGGCGAATTTTAAGTTCGACGGTTTTTCCCTTATTTTCGGCAAAAAGATTTTGTATTTCCTTGATATTGTTTGTTATAATTCCATTGACGCCAATAACTTCATCGCCGGATTTAAGTCCTGCAAATCTGTTTTCCGACGAGTCGGGAACACTGTTTATCACAAACGGAATATATGGTCTGATGAAATTATTTTTAACTATATATTGTATATAGGTATAATAGTCGGGCGAGATATTTACTATTTCGTCGCCTCGTTGCAGGCTGACGTCCATCTCTCTGTAAAGCGCCATTTTCCGGTATATATCAAAAAATGATTCGACAGGTTTTCCATTGATAGCGAGTATTTTGTCGCCGTCGCGAAAGCCCATTTCCAGAGCTACCGAATCGCATATAATACCATATTTTACGTCTTTGTTAGCGAGATATTCTTCGCCCCAATGCGCCAACATTCCAACGTAGATGACAAACGCAAGTATGACATTAAATAACACGCCTCCAAGCATTATCAGCAATCTTTGATAAGCCGGTTTACTCCTGAATTCCCAAGGTTGCGGTTCACTTTTCAACATTTCGGTATCCATAGATTCGTCAATCATTCCGGCGATTTTGCAATATCCGCCGAGCGGCAACCAACCGATGCCGTATTCCGTTTCCGAATTTCGGGGTTTGTATTTGAACAGGGAGAATTTGATGTCGAAAAACAGATAAAATTTCTCGACCCGTACTTTGAACATCCGAGCGAAAATGAAGTGCCCAAATTCATGTATTAATATCAAAATCGACAGTGACAGAATAAGTTGTGATGCTTTAATCAGAATTTCCATTTCTTTGTAATTTCTTTATTTTTTTTATATTTTTACTTTTTAATAATGTGCAAAGTTACATCTTTAAAATCATTTCGCAGTATATTACGAATAAATTAATTTGACATTTTGGTATAACAGCATAATTTAAAGAGGATTCGGGCGCCAACATTTGCGTCCCATTCGCCGGAATACGACGGTGAAACTTCGCTTAAATCGAAGCCCGCAATACGTCTTCCCGACAAAACAACCTGTTTTATCAAGTACATTGCCTGATCGAACTCCAATCCGCCCGGAACAGGCGTTCCCGTACCAGGACAAAGATACGGACGTAACCCGTCGATATCAAAACTGATATACACGTTTCCAGGCAAATGAGAGATGATTCCGGCGCACTGATTTTTCCAGGTAGCGCCTTCGTATTCATTATCTTTGAGAAAATTATCGTAGAATGTCACGATTTTGTCATTGTTGCGCGACAGGTTTTCTTCTTCTTCGCAAAAATCGCGCACTGCAACCTGAACTAATTTCGATATCCCGTCTAACTCTTTGATAACATTATACATTATCGAAGCATGGGAATACGTAAATCCTTCATAAGCCCGGCGCAAATCAGCGTGTGCGTCGATATGCAAAATCCCTGTTCCCGGATATTTTTCCGACACGGCTTTTATCAGTCCGAAAGGCACGCTATGCTCTCCGCCGACGACTGCCGCAATTTTTCCTTTATCCAGGACGCTCTTTGCGGCATTATAAACCTGAAGATTGACAATCGTGGACGACTGATTGACCTGATTCAACAGATAGACGAGTTCTTTGTCTGCGACATTGCCGCCTTCTTCGAGATATTTGATGACTTTTTCGGCGACGGCTCGGTTTTCTCTGTTCGAACGGTGCAAATCAAGTTTGGTATTCGAGATTTTTATTTCCCATGCGTTTTCAATGTCAGGGTCGAAGAGGTCAATCTGCGTCGAAGCGTCCAAAATCGCTTCCGGACCAGCAGATGTTCCGGGTTTATAAGACGTCGTAACGTCCCACGGAACGGAAATAATCTCAATCTCTCCCTCGCCGGAATCGTACGGCAAAGCAAAAAAGTTCCCGTTCGGACGCCCTAACTCATTAGGATTAAATGATGTAAACAGTTTCATATTCTTTATTTTTTTTGCAAATATACGATTTTTTTTGAACTAAATCTTTTTTTGAGGCGCTATTATATTGCACAAATTATAAACACAAAACGATTTCAATCACTCATGTTACGCACCGATCAATGTCAGGCTGTCCTGCGTTCCCCTCCTCAAAAAAATATTGGTATTAGTAGCTCCGGTTACTGTAAAGATGTCGAATATCCTAAAAAAGTAATAACTTTGCAGCAGTTTTAATTAAAAATATACAAATGAAAAAAATGTTTTTCTATCTGATTTTAATCAGTTTATGTTCATGTCAAGAAAAGAATGCCGACATATACGACATTCGTTGTGAAAACCTTACAAATCCGTTGGGTATCGCTACCGATACGCCGCGTTTCAGTTGGAAAGTCAGTTCGTTGACTGACGGCGATTGTCAGACGGCGTATCGAATTATTGCGGCAAGCAGTCTTTCGCTTTTGAAGGAAGGCAAAGCCGATTTGTGGGATTCGGAGAAAACCGGATCGACAGAATCTGTGTTAGTCCCGTATTCGGGCGACAGACTGTCGTCGGGAGCCTTCGTCTATTGGAAAGTTCAGGTCTGGAATAAAGACGGGAAAGCCTCGTTGTGGAGCGAACCCGCTCATTTCAGCGTCGGACTGTTGAATCCCGACGACTGGAGCGGCAAATATATCGGACTGTCGAAGGATGACGGCGATAAACAATCGCCACTGTTGCGGAAACAGTTCGATTTGACCGAGGTCGAGGGAACATTTTTGTTACACGTCAATTCGTTGGGCTATCACGAAATTTACGTGAATGACAAAAAAGTCGGCGATGAAGTACTTGTTCCGGCGGTTTCGCAGTTCGACAAACGTTCGCTTGCTGTAACTTACAACGTGTCGGAATATATTCATAAAGGGCGTAACGACCTGGTCGTATGGCTCGGAAAAGGCTGGTACACTATGGGGTTGCCCGGCGTTGTTCACAATGGTCCCGCAGTGAGGGCGCAACTCGAAATGGCGTCAAACAAAAAACGTAATACGCTGTTTGCGACCGACGAATCGTGGCAGGCGCGCAAAAGTGGATATTCCGATCCGGGAACATGGAAATACATGAATTTCGACGGCGAAAAAATCGACGCTTCTATCCTTCCGGTTTCGTTTTCATCTGCAGAACTGGATAAACTGACATGGAAAAATGCCGCTATAATCGACGTCCCGGAACACAAAGCAACGCCGCAAATGACCGAAAGTAACCGGATTATGGAAACCGTTAAGCCGGTAAATCTCAGCCGTACGGACGAGGGCGCATGGTTGGCGGATATGGGTAAAGCATTGACCGGATGGGTCGAAGTGAAATTCCCGAAACTGCAGGCAGGACAGGAAATTGTCTTAGAATATTGTGACCATCTCGACAAAGGAAAATTTTTTGACCAGAAACAGAAAGACGTCTATATCGCCTCCGGTAAAACGAATGAAACATTTCGCAACAAGTTTAATTATCACAGTTTTCGTTATCTGAAAATAAGCGGACTGCAGCAAATCGAAGCAGAAAACATCTCCGGAATGCTGATTCACACCGCTTACCGGACGTCCTCGTCGTTTGCATGTTCCGACGAAGATATGAACGCCGTTCACAATCTGGTGCAACATGCCTTGTATTGCCTGAGCCTTGGCGGTTATCTGGTGGACTGCAACCATATTGAGCGGCTGGGTTACGGAGGCGACGGTCACGCATCGACCATCACGGCGCAAACTATGTTCGACCTTGCACCGCTGTATGCCAACTGGTTGCAGGCGTGGGAAGACTGTATCCGCGACGACGGCGGGCTGCCTCACACTGCGCCAAATCCCTACACCGCCGGCGGTGGTCCTTACTGGTGCGCTTTTATCGTTACCGCTCCATGGAGCGCTTACGTTAATTATGGCGATTGCAGTTTTCTGGAAAAATATTATCCGGTGATGAAACACTGGATACAGTATGTGGACGCATATACGGTTGATGGTCTGTTGAAACGCTGGCCCGACCTTGATTACAGAGGCTGGTATCTTGGCGACTGGGCAACTCCGAAAGGAGTTAATCAAACCGACGCAGCATCTGTTGATATTGTAAACAACTGCGTCATAAGCGAATGTTACGCTATTATGGAAAAGATCGCCCGTTTGCTCGGCAAAAACGATGAGGCAAGCGAGTTTTCCGTACGTAAAACGAAATTAGACAAAAAGATACAGGAGACGTTTTTCGATGAAGCGGCGTCAAACTATGCAAGCGGCTCGCAAATTGACCTTGCGTACCCGATGCTTGTCGGGGCAACTCCTGCAGATGTGGCGGAAAATGTTGTAAAACGTCTGTTTACCGAAACAGAAGAAAAACATAAGGGGCATTTTGCTACGGGGTTGGCTGGCGTTCCGACGCTTGTAGAATGGGCTGTGCAGCAAAATCAGCCCGACTTCATTTATTCCATGCTGAAAAAACGAGATTATCCGGGCTATCTCTATATGGTTGACAAGGGAGCAACTGCAACATGGGAACACTGGGACGGCGACCGCAGTCATATTCACAACTGTTACAACGGAATAGGCGCATGGTTTTATCAGGCTATCGGAGGTATCAGGACTGACGAAAACGCTCCGGGGTACAAACATGTCATCATAGATCCACAAATTCCTCAGGGCGTCACCTGGGCTAAAACAACGAAAGATACGCCTTATGGCGCTGTCGCCGTAAACTGGCAACTGAATAACGACGTGCTGGATATGGAAATCGTCATCCCGTTTGGAAGCTCTGCGACGGTGATTAAGCCAAGAAATGCCCGCAAATATTCGTTGTCCGGCTCTGTCAAGCAAGCTGGGGAAGAGAAACAAATTGAGTTGGGTAGCGGAAAATTTAAGATAACGTACTTTCTATGAAGTATGAAGTATGAGGTATGAAGTATGAAGTATGAGGTATGAAGTATGAAGTATGAGCGCTTAAGCCTGACATGCGGAAAAGGCGTTCGGACACACCGCCTGAAACGTCATTGCGGGCTTGACCCCGTCATTGCGGGCTTGACCCGCAACCTTTTTCGTGTAGAGGATTCTGAAACAAGTTCAGAATGACGGACTGGTACGTCATTGCGGGCTTGACCCGCAATCTTCCTGACTTCGACACTTTTACAACGCGTATTTTATAACAATTTGCAAATCGATATATTATGAATTTTGTATCACCGATTTGGGAGACGCATTGTCGAAGTCAGGAGATAAGAGATTGCAAAGCAGACCTTATTTCCCTTAAAAACACCTTAGTAGCCTACAATTACCATCCCATTCAACCTTATTTTCGATCCATAAAATAAGGTTACAGATGTGGGGAATCATACGGGCTACTAAGGTTTTATAGTCATCGCAACCACGAACATCAACTACGTAGTAGTTGAACTGCTACGCAGTTCTAAAGAGTTGGCGACATATACCCCGAGCTGCGCCTTCGGCTTGCACGGGGTTATT
>JAISXV010000098.1 GCA_031270335.1 Prevotellaceae bacterium
TTACCGGAGGATGCATTCCTAACGGAATGCAGGATTGAGAGGAGAATCGTTTTTCTACCGAGCGACGCATTCCTAACGGAATGCCAAACCGTTTCCGATTAGGATTCGTAGGATTTAAAGATTAATAGGATTGCCTTCGGGCACAATAATCTCGATTAGGATTTGTAGGATTTCCTTCGGGTGAAATTATTGCGTCCGCAGGAATCCTACTAATCCTACAATCCTATTAATCCTAATCGGGATTTCCTTCGGACGCCACAACAGATTAACCAGCATTCCGTTAGGAATGCATCGCTCGGTAGAAAAACGATTCTCCTCTCAATCCTGCATTCCGTCAGGAATGCATCCTTATAAAGATTCTCAATTCTCGATTGTCTCCGTCTTCCAGCAGGCGTAAGCCAATGAGCGCATTTCAAATTGTCGAATTATGATTGTTTAACGGAGGATGCATTCTCTGTCCTATTTTTTTCCTCTTTGGTTCCGGCTTGTCCAGGTTAAGATTTAAGGATTCGTAGGATTTCTGCGTCCGAAGGAAATCCTACCAATCTTTTAATCCTATAAATCTTAATCCGGGTTAGGTAAATTATGTTTTACTAAAATTTTGCAAACTGCACAGATTGTAATATGTTGCTCGTTTGTCCATAAGTTCCTCATGCGTACCCTGTTCGATGATTTTTCCGCCATGAAGTACAACTATACAATCGGCATTGCGTATGGTCGAAAGCCGATGTGCAATGACTATGGACGTCCTGTTTTCCATCAATTTATACAACGCATCCTGTACAAGTCGCTCCGATTCGCTGTCTAACGCCGAAGTCGCTTCGTCCATAATTAATATCGGAGGATTGCGTAGAACGGCGCGAGCAATGGCTAAACGCTGACGTTGCCCGCCTGACAGACGATTGCCACGATCGCCAATCAGAGTGTTGTAACCGTCTTCCAACTTGGCGATAAACTCGTGAGCATTTGCTATTTCCGCCGCTTTGCGGACATTGTCTTCCGTCGCATCTTCCCACCCGAAAGCGATGTTGTTGAAAACGGTGTCGTTGAAAAGTATTGATTCCTGACTGACAATCCCCATCAGGCTGATAAGATCTTTCGGCTGATAATCTTTGATATTGACGCCGTCTAATTTCAGTTCTCCATCCGTAACGTCGTAAAAGCGAGGGATTAAATCAGCCATAGTCGATTTGCCGGCTCCCGAATGTCCGACTAATGCGCAAGTCTTCCCTTTCGGGACAGTTAATGTCACATTCTGAAGGACTTCACTGTTTTTTTCGGAATAGTGGAACGAAACATTATCGAACTCAATTTTGCCTTTAAATTCGCTGATAGATACAGGCTTGTCACTCTTGAGTATATCGACGGGATAATCCAAAACTTCGAAAACCCTTTTGGCAGACGCCATTCCTTTCTGGATTGAAGTAAACGAGCGCGTAAGTTCTTTGACCGGCACCAGGATATTGTAGTACAACGCAATATACACAATAAATTCGGACGAACTCATATTCAGATTTCCGCCCAGCACCAGCCGCCCTCCGAAATAAACTATTGCAAGAACAATCGAAACGCCAAGAAATTCTGCCATCGGCGACGCCATCTCCTGACGGTTGGCTACCTGTCGTGACGATTTACGATAATTTTCATTTGCATTTTCGAATTTATTGCGCACATATTTCTGAGCGTTAAAAGCTTTGATTATCCTCATCCCCGACAGCGTCTCCTCGATAACGCTCATTATATCGGCTTGATGTTTCTGAGCGATTCCGGCGTCATGTTTCAGTTTTCGCGACAGTCGTCCGATGAAAAACGCCGACAACGGCGCCGCAATCAACGAAAAAATAGTGAGTTGATACGACATGTAAAACAAAACCACCATATTGCCGATAATCATTATCGGCTCTTTGAAAATCACTTGAAACGAACTGACTACACTGTTTTGCACTTCCCCGATATCGTTCGAAAGCGTGGACATCAGGTCGCCTTTGCGTTTTTCGTTGAAATAGGCTACGTGTAATCCGGTGATTTTGCTAAATATCGCTTTACGCATGTTTTTCAGAACATGAACGCGCATTGACACTAATGTGCGTTGTGCAAGATATTTAAACAGATTGGCAAAAAACGAGGCAACCATCACCGCAAAACAAACCATGAAAAGAGTGCCATTGGCGCCCCATGAGTCATTTATCTTGTACAAAAAATTGTAAAAGACATTTTTTAAATATGTAGCATTAGTCAACGAAAATTCTGGATTTTCGACATACGTCAAGGTTTTTTGCTCGAATATAATCTCTAATACCGGCAATATCAACACAAAATTCAATACTCCAAATATCATTCCGGGAACAATAAACGCCGTGTAACCCGGCAAAAAGCGGCGGTATGGCTTAGCAAACGATACGATACGAAGGAAAAGGTTTTTATCCATTTTACTTATTTTATTTCTTCGTAATCAACATATTCACCTACATCGTCCTTGATTTTTTTATCCCGTGCAGGTTGCTGATCTATGTGCACATCGCCTTGTTTTCGGGTTTTGGTTTTGTGTTGAGTTTTTTGTCTGGTTGCCTGCCCCGTTATGTTGAAAAAATTCCGAGCAAAATATCCCATAATCATCCTGAAAAACCATGAAAGGACAACTAAAATCAGTATAAATATAATTAAAAATTTCATTTAATATCTCATCATTTTAATTTTATTAAATTTTCCTTTTGCAAAACACTTATAAAACATTCTGTTTCATATCTTTTGCACGGAACTTTCGTATCAAAATCAGTGTCAAAATTACACAGTATATCCGAACCATGCAAATTTTTCTGAAAATATTTTTTAACACATTGATATTAAGACAAATTTTTTCCTGCGGATTTAAGGTAAATTCCAATTGTTTCCCGATAATGGGGGACATGAAGAAAGATATAGTGAACATTATAATTTTGATCAATTCGCGTTAATTAGCGAATAAAAAAGAGCGTCCGAAAAATCGAACACTCTTTCCATTTATTATCAATTATCTTAAATATATCTACAAATTATTCTGTTTTAGTCGAATAGTCGATAGCAGCCAATCTTTTGTACTGGTTATATCTCCATTCGGCATTACGCTGCGTTTCGGCGAACAATGTTTCCGCTTCTTTCGGGAAGGTCTTTACCAGAGACATATAACGAGTTTCGCCCTTGATAAAATCCTGGAATTTCGACCAGTCGGGAACCTTGCTGTCGAGTTGGAATGGATTTTGACCCTGTTCCTCTTTCAAAGGATTGAAAGAGTACAGATGCCAGTAACCTGCCTCAACTGCAAGCTTTTGTTCTCTTTGCGTAGCGCCCATTCCGGCACGCAGACCGTGGTTGATACAGGGCGAATAAGCGATAATCAGCGAAGGTCCGGGATAAGCCTCAGCTTCCTTCAGTATCTTGAAGAAATGATTCTGATTGGCGCCCATAGCAACCTGTGCCACATACACATATCCGTAAGATATTGCCATCATTCCCAAATCTTTTTTACGAACACGTTTGCCCGAAGTCGCAAATTTGGCGACAGCGCCCGCAGGCGTCGATTTCGACGATTGACCGCCGGTATTGGAATAAACCTCTGTGTCAAGCACAAGTACATTGACGTCTGCGCCCGAAGCCAGCACGTGGTCTAATCCGCCGTAGCCAATATCGTAAGCCCAGCCGTCGCCGCCGAATATCCATTGCGATTTTTTCACAAGATACTGACGCAGACTGTATATTTCCTGACAATATTCGCAGGAACAGTCTTTTGTCGATTCGACAATCCTGACGGAGAGTTCTCTTGTTTTTGCAGCAACGTTTTTGTTTGCAATCCATTCGTCGAACAGAGCTTTGAGTTCGTCGGAACAGTTGGCTTTAGCCTTACATTCGTTCATCAGGAACTCGATGCGGTCGCGAAGCCTTTCGGTTGCAACGTTCATTCCCAGACCAAATTCGGCGTTATCCTCGAAGAGAGAGTTGCCCCATGCGGGACCCTGACCGTTAGCGTTAATGGTGTATGGAGTCGAAGGAGCCGAACCGCCATATATTGAGGAACATCCGGTTGCATTGGCTACCAGCATCTGGTCGCCGTAGAGTTGGGTAACAGCCTTTACGTAAGGTGTTTCGCCGCAACCCGCACAGGCGCCCGAAAACTCGAACAGAGGTTGTGAGAACTGACTGTTTTTCATGTTCTGGAATTTATCGGCGACTTTATCTTTGTAACCGACTTTTTCGTGCAGATAATCAAACCGTTCCTGTTCGTGAAGATGCTGTTCGAGCGGCTCCATCACTAAGGATTTGTTTTTTGCAGGACAGATATCGGCGCAATTGCCGCAACCCGTACAATCCAAAGGACTTACCTGTATCTTGAAAAAATATTCTTTGAACGGTCCATTTCCTTTCACAGCGTTATGTTCGCCCGGCAAGGCTTCCAATTCTTTCTCTGTCAGCAGGAAAGGACGGATAACAGCGTGAGGACAAACGTAAGCGCACTGGTTACACTGAATACAGTTGCCCGGTATCCATTTCGGTACAATCGTGGCAACGCCGCGTTTTTCGTAAGCCGTTGTTCCGGCGGGGAAAGTGCCGTCTTCACGTCCCGTAAACACGCTGACAGGAAGAGAATCACCGTTTTGCGCATTCATGGCGTCGGCAACTTCCGAAATGAACTGCGGAACTTTGCCCACTCTCGACGACAAAGGTTTAGCTTCGAGATTCGCCCATTCGGCAGGGACTTCAACTTTCTCATATTCACCGCCCCGATCTATCGCTGCATTGTTTTTGGCAACGATGTCGCCGCCTTTTTTTCCGTAACTTTTTTCTACGGCATATTTCATTTCCTTTACGGCTAAATCGTAAGGTATCACATTGGATATCTTGAAGAACGCCGATTGAAGAATTGTGTTTGTACGGTTTCCAAGCCCGATTTCTACTGCAATTTTCGTTGCGTCGATGATGTAGAAATTCAGTTTTTTCTCTGCAAGAATTTTCTTTACCGAATCGGGAAGACGTTTTTTCGTTTCTTCGGCATCCCAAAGACTGTTCAACAGGAAGGTCCCGCCTTCCTTGATTCCCGCAAGTATGTCGTATTTATGCACATACGAAGGTACGTGACAGGCGACAAAATCGGGAGTATTGACAAGATACGGCGACGTAATCGGCAGATTTCCAAAACGAAGATGCGAAGTAGTGAATCCGCCCGATTTCTTTGAATCGTAAGCAAAATATGCCTGACAGTATTTGTCGGTCGTTTCGCCTATAATCTTGATAGTGTTTTTGTTTGCGCCAACTGTTCCGTCGGAACCCAATCCGTAGAATTTTGCTTCGTAGGTTCCGGGTTTCGACATGCTTATTTCTTCTTTTGCAGGTAACGACTTGAAGGTTACATCATCTACAATTCCTATTGTAAACTGATTTTTGGGTTCGTTTAATTTCAGATTGTCAAACACCGACAGAATCTGCGAAGGAGTCGTATCTTTTGAACTTAAACCGTATCGACCGCCCACAATTATCGGAGCGTCAGGACGATTGTAGTACAGATTAACTATGTCGAGATACAATGGGTCGCCCATTGCGCCCGGTTCTTTTGTCCTGTCGAGAACTGCAATACGTTTAACTGTCGAAGGAATCGCTTTGAAAAAGTATTTCGCAGAGAACGGACGGTAAAGATGTACCGCAAGAATGCCGACTTTTTCGCCTTTAGCGGTCAGGACATCAACGCATTCGCGGATTGTCTCCGTCACGGAACCCATAGCGATGATTACGTTTTCGGCTTCGGGATCGCCGTAATAGTTAAACGGATGATATTCGCGTCCGGTGATTTTCGATATCTCTTTCATATAGTTCTCAACGATGTCGGGAACAAGCTCGTAGAAGGTGTTCGACGCTTCCCGTGACTGGAAATAGATGTCGGGATTTTGAGCGGTACCCCTCGTAACAGGATGTTCGGGATTCAGCGCTCTATCGCGGAATCCTTGCAACGCTTTCTTATCTAAGAGATATTCAAGCGCTTCCTTGTCGAGCGATTCGATTTTCTGGATTTCGTGCGATGTACGGAATCCGTCGAAAAAGCTGACAAAAGGAACTCTTCCCTTTATTGCCGCCAGATGTGCAACTGCCGACAAATCCATCACTTCCTGAACTCCGCCGGAAGCAAGAAACGCAAATCCGGTCTGCCGAGCCGACATGACGTCGCTGTGGTCGCCGAAAATAGACAATGCCTGAGCTGCCAATGAACGCGCCGAGACATGAAACACTGCCGACAAAAGTTCTCCGGCAATCTTGTACATGTTGGGAATCATCAACAACAGACCTTGAGACGCTGTAAACGTCGTGGTCAGCGCTCCGGCTTGCAACGAACCGTGAACAGTGCCTGCCGCGCCGCCTTCCGACTGCATTTCGACAACTTTCACTGCTTCTCCAAAAAGATTTTTTTTGCCCGTAGCCGCCCATTCGTCGATATATTCCGCCATGGTGGACGATGGTGTAATGGGATAAATCGCAGAGACTTCGCTAAACATATATGCAATATGCGCCGCAGCGTAGTTCCCATCACATGTAATAAATTTTCTTTGTTGTGCCATTATTTTATTAATTTATTTTCAATCTCTAAAATTGTAATTTTTGCGCGCAAAGGTAAAGATTTTTTTTTAAATCACACATAGAAATGATTTTCAATTGTTGAGCCATCAATTGCTTTTCGTTGTTGAATAAACGTTGTATCAATTGGTTAAGGCGTATAATTCTCATCTAAAATCTATACTGATATACTGCTTATGGACATCCATAAAATCTTTGCACGACGATAAAACTTCCACCATCACAATCATACATACAAACAATAACAGTTTGTTTATGTTATTTTTCATCATCATAATCAGTTAAATTTTCACTTTATACTTTTTTTATTTTTGGTATTAACGAAGTCAGGAAGATTACTCTTACCGATTTTTAGTTTATGGAAAAAAGGAGCATAAAAAGCAATCATTCCCTTCTTCGTCTTTACCTTTCTGATGATTATTATTTAAATATTAACCAGTTAAAATAACATTCAATCTTTCCCCTTCGTCCTCTTTACTAAAAAAAAAACTAAAATTGATTGATTGATTGAACATATCATTTCATATTTCGTTTGCTTTTCGTACTTTTCGAATAACGAAGTCGGGGGAAAGACTATTTTTCTCAACATTCCTATTATTTTATTCAATCTTTCCCCTTCGTTCGCCCTTTTCAAAAAAACTAAGAACAAAACCTGAACATTGATGACATTATCAAGTAAAAAATCATATTGCAAAAGTAGAACAGAAATTCGAGAGTTGATTCGTCAGGTAGTCGTAAAGTAAAGTTTCAGGTAGATAGGTAAAATGATTAATATATTGTTATTTAAATGAATAATTTTTATTTAAAATGTAAATAAGTAGATGCAGTATAAAAATTTTTTATATCTTTGCGGCAATAAAACTGTATTGTTCGATGAAAAAAGTGATCATTTTTGGGATTCTGCTTGGACTGCTTGGAGTTAATCCCTGTCTCGCCGACGAGCGGGAAGATTTATTGCGTGAACTCGACCGGAAAGTGAAGGAACGTCCTTTGTATATGAAACGGAAAGAAGTTCGAATTGACAGCCTGAAACGTTTGCTGTTCACAGAATTGCTTTTAGAGGAGCAGTATCGTGTCAACAACCTGATTTACGACGAATATTATACGTATCGTTACGATTCTGCCATGATTTATGTCGCCCGCAACAAAACGATTGCAGAAAAGTTGAACATTCAAAAATATAAAGACGAAACGAATCTGCATCTATCCGTGCTTTTATCTACTACCGGATTATTTCGAGAAGCCATTGAAAATCTGCATAATGTTCAACGTTCGCAAATAGACAGTTCGTTGTTGGATCTTTATTATACGACGTGTGAATGGGCTTATTGCTGTGCAGCGGAAATGACCGTTGGCGCCTCTTATTCTTCTCTTTACAGAGAAAAAGAATATCTGTACAGCGATTCTGTTTTTGCTCTTTTAAAAGAGGGTTCTTTCCGGTATAATTACTTCAAAAGTAAGACATTGATGACCAGAGGAAAAATGGAAGAAGCCTTGCAGATACTGTTGGCGACCTATCCGTCGATGCCGGTCAATATTCGCCTGTATGCCATGATTACAAATGATATTGCAACCATTTACAACAAGTTCGGCAATGAGCGTTCAGCCGAAAAATTTCTTATCCTTTCCGCTATTTCCGATATAGAATGTTCATTGAAAGAAAATATGGCGGGACAAACGCTGGCGCTTTATCTTTTCAATCACTATCCCAAGGACTTGGACCGTGCCTACCATTATATCCAGTGTGCAATGGAAGACGCCCGATTCTACAACAACCGGATGCGAATCGTACAAATATCGAAAAAACTGCCGTTGATTGTGCAGGCGTACCAAACTCAAAGCGAGCGGGAAAAGGGACGTTTGTTTATTGCTCTGTCAGTCGTCAGTCTGTTATCGCTGTTGACAGTTGTGTCGCTGTTTTATACTTACAGACAAATGAAATTGTCGCACAAAAAACGTGACGAAACGGATAGATTGAACCGGCAAATGCAACTGCTGAACGTTCAATTGCAGAAAACCAACCATACGAAAGAAGAATACATCGGTATGTTTATGGATTTATGTTCTTCTTATATCGAAAAATTGGATAAATACCGGAATATGGTCAGGCTGAAAATCTCGGCTAAAGAGGTGGAAGACTTATACCGTATGGTATCTTCCTCACGCATCATTGAAGCGGAATGGAATGATTTTTTCAACAATTTCGATACGACTTTTCTGAAACTTTTCCCAACTTTTGTCGAAGATTTCAACAAACTGTTGCAGCCCGACAAGGGTATTGTTTTGAAAAGAAACGAAAAACTGAACATGAACTTACGCATATTCGCATTAATCCGGTTAGGTATTTCGGACAGTTCCAAAATCGCTTCTTTTTTACGCTATTCCCCGCAAACGGTTTACAATCATCGCACGAAAATCCGGAATGCCGCTCGCAACCGGAACAGTTTTGAAAAACAGCTTATGGAGATTGGGAAATAGAGGCTGTCCGGCTTAACCTGTCATATCATTCGTATGTCACTATCACTATTCGTTTTGTGCCGGTGCCGATGGGGGCGCAGGCGGATGTGTAGTTGTACTCGAAGTCGAATGCTTTGCCGTTGGCGATGCCGTGGTATGGCGGGGCGTTGTTGGACGAGGCGGCTGTTGCCTGTTGATGCGCTGTTTTGGCGTCGAAGATGACTGCGCCGGCGTGTTGCGAGGACACAGTTGTCACGACGGTGTTGGCGGCGGCAATACTGCCGACGGGCGTCCAGACGCCGTCAAGTTCCATTCCGAGTATGCTGTTGATATTGACAGCGTCGGTACGGGCGATGCAGATCAGGATTGTGTCGTAACGCTGCGGGATTTTCCCCTGCGGTACGTGGACGTAGGCTACTGCCGAACTTACGCCGCATGGCGTTGTGAGCGTGTATCGGTACGTATATGTACCGGGAGGTTTCATGTTCAAGGTATTGACTGTGCCTTTTGCGATGTTGGCGACAACCGGAAAGGCGTTGTTGGCGCTTGTCCAGACTACGGTGGAGTTGACATCGAGAGTGTCGATGAAACTTGTCAGATAAATATCGCGTGAAGGTAGCGGACAGACCTCGACGCGGATGTCGGAGGCAATCGGCACATTCGCGTTAAGCCTCAGTCTGACAGGATAACGCGGAAACGCATCATCGCCGTAGCGCGGTTCTGCCCAGAAGATTTGAACAGGCGAGTTGTCCTTCATACGCACTATTGTATTCGAAGCGCCGGATTCTATCTGGACGCCCTCCGTTTCGGCGTCGAACCAGTAAATATCTACGTCATCAATTTCGACAAATCCTATTTCGACCGATTTGCCCGCGCAGGCAATGTAGTCAGCCTGCAGCTGTTTTGGTCGGAGGATATATACGTTTGCTGTGGTTTTGTTTACGCCGCAGGCGATTTCGTAAGTTACCGTATCGACGCCGATGAAATCCTCGTTTGTCAATACGTAAACAATGCTGTCGTAAGTAGCGTTCAGCGACGCCGTACCCTGCGACGGAAATTTGATTATGCTGAACACAGGAGAAGCACAGTCGTCGGGTATCGAATCGTTAGACAGGATATCTACTGTGAGGGTAGTTACGTCGATAATCGTAGCATAGTCGTTATGCGCCATAGGAACTTTGTCCACGTCCAATTCTAAGGAAACATTAACATCGTATTTACATTCCAGTTGCAGTTCTGTTACGGTTTTCCTGTCGTTGAGCCGTATTTTGATAATATAAATGGGAAAATGCAGACTTATGTTGCGAACAGTCATTGAAATCGTTGTTTCTCCCTGCGGATAGACAGGCTGCGAAGTGCTGTCAACAGCAATGACATTGGCAAGAGCAATCACATCCTTGTAAGCCGTAACATAGAAAGGCGCTGCTATCGGCGCAGAGCCTACATTCCTTATTTTAAGCCTGATGGTAAGTGAATCGCCGGCAGCATCGTAGTAGAAGTCTTCGATATCGTTTTCATTGAACTCTACATCCATTGCAAGCCATGTCGACAGTCCAAATTCACTGAGGTACGTTTGTTGCTGGAGGAAATTGTTGAACGGGCGGATATCATCGTCGGTACCCAACTCTTCATCTGCGCCGGGAAATATTGTTGACGAACTGAACTGATACTGCGGAATAGTCAAACTGTCGCTGACATTGACGACGTTGTAAGCGTACTGGTTCCAGACCTTACGCGCAGGAGCCCACCTTTGAGCATCTGTCGCCGATTTGTAGATATACATTTTTCCACCATTTGTTACATTGCCGGCAACTATAATTTCAGCCGCTATGTCGTCGTCCACATTAGCAACAATGGGATATTCCCAAGTGGTTGCGGAAGTACAGCTAAATGTAGTACGGTCACTACCGTTGGTTCCGTTAATTATTCGCAGTTCTACCTCGTCCCGATATACCAGTTCTGCCTGTCCGTCCTGATTGAAGTCGAAAAGGGTAATACCGGTTCTGCCGTAGTTTTCGTTTACTGAGCGATTCCATGCAAGCGATAAAGTTGAATCGGGGGCGAAATCCACAGGCAAATTGTAAGCCCGGAGGTCGGTGTTGAACAGGCAAATTACTTCCAGCGGTTTATCGGCATCGATATTGCCGATAAAAGGAATGCTCTTGTTTGCATGCTCTTCGTTGGTTCTTCCCTCTCTGTATTCATGGAACAAAAGCCGGTTATTGTATATATCCCATCCATAAAGAACAGGATAAAAATAACTGCCAATAGCCTGAATAAGCGAAATGACAGCGTCGGGATGACCGTCGTTGTTCAAGTCGG
>JAISXV010000123.1 GCA_031270335.1 Prevotellaceae bacterium
ACATTTCGTCGGTATTTTCGGGACAGGATTCGGCGTTTGTCGCCAACGCAATTATCTGGTATTCCGAAACTTTACAGCAGGGAATGAAAACAGGCGACTGGTCGGAAGCCGATAAAGTCCTGAACCTCATTGCTACATATCAGCAAAAACGAAATAACACTGTGGATATCAATCCGAAACGTCTTGCCGCCGAAATCAGGTATAACAGGCTGGAATTTTTCCGATGGAGTAAAATCGGCTATCTTTCATTAGGCGGATTGTTGCTTGTGTTCTCATTCTTACAACTTTTCCATCGTCGAAAATGGCAAACGGGAATTATATTTGCACTTGGAACAGGAGTTTTGACGGTCTTCTTGTATCACTCATTTGGGATGGGAATGCGTTGGTACATAGCGGGTCGTGCGCCATGGAGCAATTCATACGAGACTATGGTTTATGTTTCGTGGGCGATGATATTGGCGGGAGTGATATTTGCCCGTCGAAGCGCGATTGCCTTTGCTCTTGCAACTCTTTTTGCCGGAATTGTCCTGTTTGTGTCGGGATTGAACTGGATGGATCCGGAAATCAATCCGTTAGTGCCGGTGTTGAAATCACCCTGGCTGATGTTTCATGTGGCGGTGATTGTGGCGGCTTACGGTTTTATGGGAATTTCGTGTTTGATAGGGCTAACTAATCTTGCAATCATGTCTTTACGTACTAAAAACTCTCAGATAGCCGACCGGATAAAGGAACTCAGCATCATAAACGAAATGTCATTGATTACCGGTCTGGCATTGATGACTATAGGAACATTTCTCGGCGCCGTCTGGGCAAATGTGTCGTGGGGACGTTACTGGGGTTGGGATGCAAAGGAAACATGGGCGCTGGTAACGGTCATCGTTTATGCTATTGTTATACATCTCAGGTTAATAAAGCGTTGCGATAATGTCTGGCTTTTCAATCTGAGTTCGATTGTCGCTTTTGCATCTGTGCTGATGACTTATTTCGGTGTGAATTACTTCCTTAGCGGAATGCATTCGTACGGACAAACCGGTTCAATGGGTAATTTATTTGTGTGGCTGATATTTATTGTATTGATTATCGCTTTGCTCGCTTTTATATCATACAAAGGATGGAGAAAAGGGATAAAAAGTTAATGTTTATATATTTATGAAAAAGATTTTTCTGTTTTTTACAATTATTTTTATCCTGTCAGGTTGTTCCGACAAGATTGTCCGTTTCGTGTTGATGCCTGATACGCAGACTTATGCTAATGCTTATCCTCATGTTTTCCGTTCACAAACGGAATGGATTCGCGAACATGCCGACAGTATTGATTTTGTTCTTCATCAGGGCGACATCACTCACACCAATTCCGATAACGAATGGGAAATCGCCCGTGATGCCATGTTCTTGCTCGACGGGAAAACGCCGTACTCGATTATTCTTGGAAATCACGATGGTTCAGCACAGTTCAACAAATTTTTCCCTTATGCAAAATATAGCAAAGAGCCTGCTTTCGGTGGCGCTTACGAACAGAACAAAATGGATAATATATGGCAAACGTTCGAAGCCGGAGGACATAAATGGCTGGTTTTTTCACTCGAATTTCTTCCCCGTAACAAAATACTGGAATGGGCAAACGAAGTGTCGCAGCAACATCCTGATTACAAAATAATTGTCAATACTCACGCTTACATGTACAGCGATAATACCCGTCTGGGAACAGGCGACAAAGGTATCCCGCAGAACATGGAAAAGGAAACGGGCGACGAGGCAAAAAACAACGGTGAAATGATGTGGGACAAGCTTGTCAGTCGTCATCCGAATATGATGTTTGTTTTTTCAGGACATATCGTCTATCACAACGGAACGGGGAAATTAGTCAGCCGCGGCGTCCACGGCAACGAAGTGTATCAGATGCTTGCCAACTATCAGCGCGAAGTTCCGGGCGGTAATCCCGACGACGGCTGGCTGCGTATTATTACTGTCAATTTTACGAAAAAAGAAATCGACGTAAAAACTTATTCCCCTCGACTGAATAAATACAGAACAGAAAATGACCAACAGTTTAAAATATGCATGGATTGACTCTTTTCTGTTGAATGAAACACATTCTTTTTCGTAAAGATTTTCTGTCGTTGATAGTTTTTTTGCAGAATTAAAAATTATTTGTAACTTTGACGGCTGCAATTTGGCAGGCATTTTTTATTTTAAGACTAAATTATTACTGTATATCAAGAGGTTAATAATGAAAAAAAGATTTGATTTTTTTGTGTATATATGGATGATTTTTTGGAGTTATACGGTCAGTTTTATTATCACCGTTTCGAAATACGGATGATCGCCGCCGATGATGTCGTTTTCGATGCATGGACGGGCGCTGTTATTCGCAACAATCATTAAGGCTTGTTCAATCATTTTTCAGTTGCGAAAAAACATTCCAAAGACGGCAGTGTCGGGACAGCATACATGCTCCGTCAAGATGCCGATTTTATTACTTCCGGCGCCATTCTTCATTTGATGATTAAAGACAAAAAAGTTTTACCGGAATACCTGACTTTGGCATTAAATTCCGAAGTAGTGCAGCAACAAGCCGAACGTGATGCAGGCGGTTCAATCATCTTGCATTGGCGAAGGGAGGAAATTGAAAACGTAGTAGTTCCTATTGTGGATATTAAGATTCAACAAAAAATTGCCGAGTATGTCGAAAAAAGTTTTTACCTTTGCGGGGAAAGTAAACGGTTATTAGACGAGGCTAAAGATATGGTAGAAAAGGAAATAGAAAAGGAAATAGAAAAAGAATATTAATATTAGAATACTATGCCCTACGATCCAAATAAACATCACCGCCGCAGCATCCGCCTGAAAGGATACGATTATTCGCAGGCGGGATTGTATTTTGTTACGATATGT
>JAISXV010000153.1 GCA_031270335.1 Prevotellaceae bacterium
AAGAATAATACCGCTAAGTTGCCAAATTTTCATTTCAAAAATCAATTAAAAAACGCCGCAAAGCTAATACTTTTTTTTTAATTACCTGCAAAAAATGTGTAAAACGATGAAAATCAAAATGAAAAAAAATCGTACAGACATGGCATGCCACGTCTCCACGGACAACCTTACAGCCGCGCTGTACAACCTTACAGCCGCTCTGTACAACCTTCCAGCCGCGCTGTACGACCTTACAGCCACGCTGTACAACCTTACAGCCGCGCTGTACAACCTTACAGCCGCGCTGTACAACCTTACAGCCGCGCTGTACGACCTTACAGCCGCGCTGTACAGCGGCTGTGTTTATAAATTATTCATTGCATTTTGTCTTGCGATTCTGTCTGTTTCGATATAATCGTCGAGTGAAGGTTTGTTGATTTTGTCTGTCGTTTCTATTGTTTTTGAGATAGTGGCGTATATGTTGGGATATTTTATTTGTCCGTTAAGGAAGGCTTGGACGGCGATTTCGTTTGCGGCGTTCATGATGCAGGGTATTGTTCCTCCGGCTTGCAGGGCTTTGTAAGCAATGTCCAGACAGGGAAATTTTTCGAAATCGGGTTCGGCGAATGTCAATGCCGGATAATCGGCAAAATTTACTCTTTTGACATTACATTCCACCCTGTCGGGATACGTCAGGGCATACTGTATCGGGACTTTCATACTCGGCTCGCCCAATTGGGCTTTGATGGCGCCGTCCTTGAACTGCACCATCGAATGGATTATCGACTGCGGATGTACAAGCACTTTGACGTCGGCGGCGGGAGTAGAAAAAAGCCAGCGCGCTTCAATCACTTCGAAACCCTTGTTCATCATGGTTGCCGAATCAATGGTTATTTTTGCGCCCATTTCCCAGCGGGGATGTTTTAGAGCGTCTTCTTTTGTAACCGTTGCGAGCCTTTCGACCGGGACATTCAGAAACGGACCTCCCGACGCCGTCAAATATATCCGGTCTATAGCCGCATATTCGCCCGCCAGACACTGGAAAATCGCCGAATGTTCCGAATCGACGGGAATAATCGGAACCCTGTGTTGCGCTGCAAGATTCATCACTAATTCGCCGGCTACGACCAGTGTTTCCTTGTTTGCTAAAGCTATGATTTTGCCGGCTTCGATTGCCCGTATGGTTGGAATCAGTCCCGAATATCCGACTAAGGCGTTCAAAACTATGTCGATATTGCCCTGACTTACGATTTGTTCCAAAGCCTTGTCGCCGGCGTACACCTTCACCGGATAATCTTTTAACGCATCAGAAACTTGCCGATACAGGTTTTCGTTGGCAATCACAACAGCGTCGGGCTGAAACCGTATCGCCTGCCCGACAAGTAATTCGGCATTGTTGTTTGCCGTAAGCGTTTCGACGGAAAACATTTCGGGATGTTCGGCGATAACTTCCAACGCCTGCGTCCCGATAGAACCCGTAGAACCTAAAATTGCTATTCGTTTTTGCATATCAGTCGCGCCAGTATTTGTCCATCAATTCGTTTTTGATACTTACTTCCGCTTTGACGAAGTATTTGGAGAATAAATCCCATGCTCTGTCCAGCATTTCTGTGGCGTCGATGTTCAAATCGACGGCGAGCAGTTTTTCGGAATAATCTTTTGCAAAACCCATGCACCTCCGGTCATAGTCGGAAAGTTCGAAACCGTTTTCCAGCTTTGTTTTTGCGTTGGCGGCGTCGGCGTACAGACGTACTGCGGCGTTCATTACCTGCGGATGGTCTTCGCGGGTTTGTTTTCCGACGACTAACTGTTTCAGTCGCGAAAGGCTTCGGAACGGATCGACTATCACTTTTCCCGTATCGCTGTCTTTACGTAGAAAGAGCTGACCTTCGGTGATATATCCCGTATTATCGGGGACGGCGTGAGTTATATCCCCGTCGTTCAGGGTGGTGACGGCGATGATGGTGATTGAACCGCCTTCGGGTAACTGTACCGCTTTTTCGTAGATTTTCGCCAAATCGGAGTAAAGCGAACCCGGCATACTGTCTTTCGAGGGTATCTGATCCATGCGGTTCGACACGATGCTGAGGGCGTCGGCATACTGGGTCATGTCGGTCAGCAGTACAAGCACCCGTTCGTTTTTGTCAACGGCAAAATATTCGGCGGCAGTCAGCGCCATGTCAGGAATGAGCAGTCGTTCGACGGGCGGCTGTTCGGTGGTATTCACAAAACAGATTATCCGGTCTAACGCGCCTGCGTTCTCAAAGACTTTTCTGAAATACAGAAAATCATCATTGCTGATTCCCATTCCCCCAAGGATAATCTTGTCCACTTTGGCACGCAAAGCTACCATTGCCATGACTTGATTGTAAGGCTGGTCGGGGTCGGCAAAGAAGGGTATTTTTTGTCCCGACACCAAAGCGTTGTTCAGGTCGATGCCGGCAATACCGGTGTGGATGTATTCCGACGGTTGTTTGCGGCGATACGGATTGACCGATGGTCCTCCGATTTCCCGTTTTTCGCCGGCGATTTTTTCTCCTCCGCCGACAGGATTCCCATAAGCGTCGAAAAAGCGTCCGGCAAGTTCATCGCTGACGTTCAGCGTTGGTGGTTCGCCAAGAAA
Organism: Prevotellaceae bacterium; assembly: GCA_031270335.1. GTDB lineage: Bacteria > Bacteroidota > Bacteroidia > Bacteroidales > UBA932 > JAIRLF01. The sequence goes on from JAISXV010000153.1 coordinate 2,603, forward strand.
TACTACTTCGGTGTCGGTCGAAATACCTTCGGTACCCGAAAATACCTGTAGAGTAACCATATCGCCGATAATCCGCACAACCTGAGCCAGACGATTGCCGACCATCGCAAGTTCGTCATTACCGATTCCCTGCGCTTTCACGGCTATGGTTGCCTTCGTAATAGCCTGCAGCCGTGTATATACTTTCTGAAATGCCTTTCTTTCCATTTACAATAATTTTAAAGCCCAAAAGTATTAAAAAAATACTATTGCGCTCAAAAAATTTTCTTAATCACTGTAAATGTGAAGAATGTAATTTGACATTTGCCCTGTGCATATCTTTTTAATAACTTTTTTTCCGGCGTATGAAAAAACCGTGTATTTTTGCATTTAATTTTGATGTATTAATATAATATTTGGGTAAAAAATATATTATGGAAGTATTTATTGTTAAAAGAGACGGAAAACGAGAGGCTTTCTCGATTGAAAAGATTAGAAATGCGGTGGCTAAAGCCTTTTTGTCGGTAGGCAGTTTCGCTACGCAGGACGTTATCACCAATATTCTAAGCAGGGTGAACATAACTAATGGTATCACAGTCGAAGAGATACAGAATCAGGTAGAGATTGCGCTGATGGCGGAACGGTATTACGCCGTTGCCAAATCGTATATGCTCTATCGACAAAAACATCTCGAAGACAGGGAAGTGCGTGACAAACTCAACTTCCTGATGGATTACTGCGACGCCAAAAACGCCGCATCGGGCAGCAAATACGATGCAAACGCCAATGTTGAAAACAAAAACATGGCTACGCTTATCGGCGAATTGCCGAAATCGAACTTTATCCGGCTGAACCGCCGGATGCTGACCGACCGATTGAAAGAAATGTATGGCAAGGAAGTGTCCGACAAGTATATCGACTTGCTAAACAATCATTTCATCTACAAAAACGACGAAACAAGTCTTGCCAACTATTGCGCAAGCATCACCATGTATCCCTGGCTGATTGGTGGAACGGTTTCTATCGGAGGCAATTCAAAAGCGCCGACGAATCTGAAATCGTTTTGCGGCGGTTTTATTAATATGGTGTTTATGGTGTCGAGTATGCTCAGCGGAGCCTGCGCAACGCCTGAATTTCTGATGTATATGAACTATTTCGTCGGGTTGGAATACGGAGAGGATTATTATCTTGAGCCGGACAGGATTGTCGATTTGTCGAAAAGGCAACGGACTTTGGACAAGGTTATTACCGACTGTTTCGAGCAGATTGTCTATTCGATCAATCAGCCGACGGGAGCACGGAATTTTCAGGCGGTGTTCTGGAATATTTCCTATTACGACCGGTATTATTTCGACAGCCTGTTCGAAAACTTTTTCTTCCCCAATGGCAGTAAACCCGACTGGAACTCGTTGAACTGGTTGCAGAAACGTTTCATGAAATGGTTTAACAAAGAACGCACAAAGTCGATTCTGACTTTTCCGGTCGAGACTATGGCGCTGCTGACCGAAGACGGTGACGTCAAAGATGAAGAATATGGCGATTTCACCGCCGAAATGTATGCCGAAGGGCATTCGTTTTTCACATATATGAGCGACAATGCCGATTCGTTGAGCAGTTGTTGCCGTCTTCGTAACGAAATACAGGACAACGGATTCAGTTACACGCTCGGAGCAGGCGGAGTGTCGACCGGCTCTAAAAGCGTGCTGACAATCAATCTCAACCGCTGTATTCAACACGCTGTCCGCAAAGGAATTTACTATCAGTTTTTCCTCGAAGAGATAATCGACCTGGTGCATAAGGTGCAATTATCTTACAATGAGAATCTCAAATATATGCAGGAAAGAGGAATGTTGCCTCTGTTCGACGCCGGTTACATCAATATGGAACGGCAATATCTGACTATCGGCGTAAACGGACTTGTCGAAGCCGCCGAATTTCTGGATATCGCAATCAACGATAATCCTAAATACGAAGAGTTTGTACAGCAAATACTCGGTATTATCGAAAAGTATAACAAAAAGTATCGTTCAAAAAACGTCATGTTCAATTGCGAAATGATTCCGGCTGAAAACGTCGGCGTCAAACACGCAAAATGGGACAAACGCGACGGTTACACCTCAAAACGCGATTGTTACAACAGCTATTTCTACATCGTCGAAGATGAATCTCTGAATATTGCGGACAAATTCCGTCTGCACGGACGGAAATATATCGAACATCTGACCGGAGGCTCCGCCCTGCACCTCAATCTCGACGAACATCTGAGCAAACATCAATATCGGCATCTGTTGCAACTTGCAACTAAGGAAGGATGTAATTATTTCACGTTCAACATCCCGAATACGGTTTGCAACGACTGCGGACATATCAACAAACGTCATCTTAAAGAATGTCCCAAGTGTAAAAGTCTCAACCTCGATTATCTGACGCGTATCATCGGTTATATGAAGCGTGTAAGCAACTTTTCGCAAAGCAGGCAGGAGGAGGCTGCCCGGCGTCATTATGCTACGGTTCATCAATTATGATATTGTTTTTCAGGAAATACCCAACGAGGTTACTTTGGCGCTCAATATTTCGAACTGTCCCAACCGTTGCGAAGGATGTCACAGTCCGTATCTGATGGAAGACGCCGGTACGATATTGAACGAAAACAGCCTCGCCGGACTGCTCGAAAGATACGGAAACGCTGTAACTTGCGTCTGTTTCATGGGTGGAGATTCGTCGCCGCAGGACGTAGGACAACTGGCGGCATTTCTACAACAAAACTACAGCGTGAAAACCGGCTGGTATTCCGGCAAAAACAATATTCCGGACGATTGTTCGATAGACTGTTTCAACTATATCAAACTCGGACCCTACATCAAACGTCTGGGCGGATTAAAATCCGCAACAACAAATCAACGGTTTTATCGTGTCGAAAACGGAAATATGATCGACATAACAAAAAACTTCTTCTCAATTCTCAATTAAATTATCGTCGTTTGTTATTTCTTTTAAGATTGAATGATATTTTATTTTCCGTACCGTTGCGGAGGCGTTTTATGTTTTTCCGGTGAGTAATGATAATCATAGCTGAGGCAATCAGGCTGAAACATTTCAACGTGAGGCTTGTTTTTTCGGGCATGAGTAACATTCCGAACAGAAATATCACGAATATTGGAAACGTTATCGCCGCCATTATCGAACCCATAGAAACATAACGCGTGATTAAAAATGTCGCAAGAAATACCGTCAACGCCAGCAACATCGGATACGGAGATATCGCTACAAGCGCTCCTGCGATCGTAGCTACGCCTTTTCCACCCTTGAAAGACGCGAAAATCGGGAAAATATGTCCGAGAATAGCACAAATTCCCAATGCAATTTCGTAGCCCGTATATAATTCCGGATTCACCCGGCTGTCGAGTCCCGTAAACCTGATGAACTGCACTGCTGCCAATCCTTTCAGGAAATCGAAGATAAAAACAGGCAAAGCCGCTTTTGGTCCTAACACTCTCAGTATGTTTGTAGCGCCGGCGTTTCCACTTCCGTGTTCACGAATATTGATTCCGTGTTTTTTTCGTGCCACCCACACGGCGCTCGAAATAGAACCTAACAAATAAGCCGCCACTAACCATATAAAATACATTACATTAATCATTTCCATCTATAAATTTGTCGGCGCAAAATTACGATATTTTTTACAAAAGTAATAAAATAATTATCCATCGGGTGTACGACAAAATTTTCAGTTCATCAACGATCAGTCCTAAACTTTTAAAGTTAAAAATGCGCCTCGCCATTTTCAACATTTAATTAAAAACTGCCATTTTGTCAGTTTTTTACATTTTGGCACGCACTTTGCTTTACATTTCGACAAAAAATGTAATTAAAAATATTTAAAAGTATATGAAAGGTAAAATTGGTGTTACAACGGAAAATATCTTTCCGATTATCAAAAAGTTTTTATACTCCGACCATGAGATATTTCTCAGAGAAATTGTGTCGAATGCGATAGATGCGACAAAAAAACTCAAAGCGCTTTCGTCGATGGGCGAATTTAAGGGCGATACAAACGACTTGTCCATAAAAATTTCTTTAGATCAAAAACGCAAGACGTTGACCGTGTCTGATAACGGTATCGGTATGACCGAAGAAGAAATCGAAAAGTATATCAATCAGATAGCCTTTTCGGGCGCCGAAGAGTTCCTGGCAAAATACAAGGACAAAACTAACATTATCGGGCATTTCGGCTTGGGATTTTATTCGTCGTTTATGGTCGCCGACGAAGTGGAAATAATCACAAAATCGTATCGTGACGATGCTCCCGCCGTTCACTGGAAATGCGACGGTTCGCCCGAATACACTACGGAAGAAGCTGAGCGAACCGAACGCGGCACCGACATAATCATCCACATATCAGACGATAATGAGGATTTTTTGTCGGAAGACAGAATCAAAAGCCTGTTGAACAAATACTGTAAATTCCTGCCTGTGCCAATCATTTTCGGCAAAGAACAGGAATGGAAAGACGGGAAATATGTCGATACAGACAAGGATTTGGTTATTAATGAAACAAGCCCGCTGTGGACTCGCACGCCGTCGGAATTGAAAGACGATGATTACATGGAGTTTTACAAAGATTTGTATCCCGCAAGCGACGATCCGTTGTTCTACATACATCTGAATGTCGATTATCCGTTCAATCTCACCGGAATACTGTATTTTCCAAAGATAAAGAGCAATATCGACTTTCAGAAAAACAAAATCCAACTATATTCAAATCAGGTATTTGTAACAGATTCGGTCGAAGGCATTGTTCCCGATTTTCTTACTTTGCTTCATGGAGTACTTGATTCTCCCGATATTCCGCTCAATGTATCACGCAGTTATCTGCAAAGCGATGCGAATGTGAAAAAAATATCCGGTCATATCACAAAAAAAGTTGCCGACCGTCTTCAGGACATATTCAAGAACGACCGTCCCAAATTCGAAAGTAAATGGGATGATCTTAAAATGTTTATCGAGTATGGAATAGTGACGGACGAAAAATTCTACGAAAGAGCCGAAAAGTTCTATCTTTTCAAAAATACCGATAACAAATATTTCACTTTCAGTGAATACAAAAAGTTAATTGAGCCGGAACAAAAGGATAAAAACAAGAATCTCATTTACTTGTACGCTTCGGATATCAAATCTCAATACAGTTTTATCAATGCGGCAAAAGCCAAAGGTTACGATGTGCTTTTACTCGACGGACAGCTTGATGCTCACTTTATCAACAAGATGGAAGAATCGTGGAAAGATTCGCGTTTCGTGCGTGTTGATGCCGATGTTATCGAAAAGTTGATAGAAAAAGATATAGTTCGTGAATCGAAACTGACAAACAGTCAGACCGACTTGCTTCGTCCGGTTTTCGAAGCCAACAGCCCCGGCGGCGAAGAAAGATATTTCGTAACTTTCGAATCCTTAGACGAAAACGACGCTCCGGTAATAATCACTCAAAACGAGTTTATGCGACGTATGAAAGACATGTCGGCAATTGGCGGCGGCGGTTATTCGTTCTACGGACAAATGGGCGATATGTTGAACGTTGTGATAAACACGAATCATCCTTTAGTGTTGGAAGTCAACGAGAATCTCGAAAAAGATTTGATGGATAAATTAAAACCCGCCGAGGAAAATATATCCAGTATCCAGACCTCTCTCGATGAATTAAATTCCCAAAAGCAGGATAAAAAGGAAGATGAAATTCCTCAAACACTGAAAGATGAATTGAGCGAAACCGAAAAATCGCTCGACGAAGCTAAAAAACAAAAGGAAAATATCCTGACCGAATACGGCAAACAAAATAAATTAGCAAAACAACTGTTCGATCTTGCTTTGCTGGCAAACAACAGATTGACAGGCGAAGAACTTGATAAGTTTGTGAAACGAAGTATCGAATTGCTGAAATAATAGAGCTTGTCGATGAAATAAAGTGTTGTTCAAAAATGAAAAATCCCGTATAACCTACGGGATTTTTAACCACAGAGAACACGGAGAACACAGAGTTTATTTCTCTGTGTCCTCTGTGCTCTCTGTGGTTATTAAACATCTTTTTAACCACAGAGAACACGGAGAACACGGAGTTTATTTCTCTGTGACCTCTGTGCTCTCTGTGGTTATTTAAACATCTTTTTAACCACAGAGAACATGGAGAACACGGAGTTTATTTCTCTGTGACCTCTGTGCTCTCTGTGGTTATTAAGCATCTTTTTAACCACAGAGAACATGGAGAACACGGAGTTTATTTCTCTGTGACCTCTGTGATCTCTGTGGTTACTGTGCCGGTATTAAAATCGAAAAATTGAATAAAAAGATAATTATTTTTTTGCGAATTTAATTCTGTAAATCAAACTTTTAATAACAAGAAAAAATGTTGAAACATTTTTTTTTACGTTTTGTTCGGTATATATGAAAAATTTGTTATATCTTTGCCCCCGTTATTTGTAAAAAAGAACTATTTGATAAAGTATTGAAAATCATGATTAAGATTTTAGACATAACGGGATACTGGAGATGCGAAAAATACGCAGTGAGAGAGAAAAAAATTAACGTTTTTTCTGCTTTAGATTCTGTGTCTGAATGTTTTGACATCATGAGAGAGAGAGAGAGAGAGAGAGAGAGAGAGAGAGAGAAGTAATCAAGCAGTTACGGGAATGGAGGTCTGTTTTCCAGTCCCGAAAGATACCAAAAGCAATACTGACTTACACCACAGACATACGCTACTATCGCTTGCCTGTCATGGCATTAGGGATAGTATTTCTTATCAAAGGAATTTATTTTACAAAAATATTTTCAATAATCACAGTATTAACTCTATTAAATTTTTTAAGTTATGAGTTTATGGTATAAAATTGTAAGCAGGATAAATCCTTTAAACAGGTCGGCAGCTCCGAAATATTACGCTGAAGTTGTCATGCGGGGACATGTTTCGTATGATGAATTTTTGGACGCCGTATGCGAGGATACCACTCTGAACCGCGACGAAGTGCGAATGGCTTTTAACAAAGGCTTTAAAACGATTTTGTCGTTTTCGAAAATGGGTATCAGCGTACATCTGGATTCTTTGGGATACACCAGAGTAACAATGCGGAGTAAGGGAATGGATACGCCGGAAGAAGTAACCGCCAATGCTATTACCGACATTGTGCCTCATTTCGTGTTTAGCGAAGGATTCAGGTCGGAATTGAAAAAAGAACGAATCGAAAAGAAAAGTTAAATTACTGACTTCGTTCTGTTTGGGCTGGTACGTACCAACAAGCCCGACTGGTACGTACCAACATGTTCAATTGGTACGTACCAACAAGCCCGACTGGTACGTACCAACCGGCTCGATTGGTACTACCAACCGGCTCAATTGGTACTGCCAACCGGCTCAATTGGTAGAGCCAATCGGGTAATGAGGAATGGAATTTTTGCTAATTGTTAATTATTAATTGTTAATTATTAATTGTTTATGACATTTGAAGAGTTTAAAAAACGTTACGAGTACAATCCTGCCACCGACAAACTTGGTGAAGGCGGGTTTGGATCTGTGTTCAAAACCTACGATAATCATCGCAATCGTTTGGTGGCGTTGAAGATATCGAAGGTAAATCCCGAATACGAAAACATCCGCTTAAAAAAGGAAGTGGAAATAGTCGCACATTTGCCCTCGCATCCATATATCGCATATTACGAGGAATGTTACACCTTTGCCTCGTTCGATGGCGAATACGATTTCGGAATATTGCAATATTATGAACATGGCAATCTTGCGCAATTACTGAAAAAGGGAAATCTGTTGCCGGAGCAAAAACAAAACATCCTCATACAGATATTGGAAGGTATTGAATTTTTGCATGGACATGGCGTCATCCATCGCGACCTGAAGCCGCAGAATATTCTGATGACGCTGAAACCCAACGGCGAATATGTGCCAAAGATCACCGATTTCGGCATAAGCAAGCAGTTGGATGTAAACAGAAGTTCGGTGTTCAGCAACTCGATGGCTGGAGCTGGCACTCTGGCGTATGCCTCGCCCGAACAACTGGCTGAACGAACGATCCGAAAAAACGCCGATCTATGGAGTTTCGGTGTGATTGCTTTCCAGACGATAACAGGGACATTACCGTTCACAACAGGAAAACATGCCAAAACAAGCGAGTCGGGAAGACTTGAACTGTTCCGGCAAATCAACAGTGGACAACCGCCGGAAGCAATAAACTCTATCGACGAACCATGGCAAGAACTGATACGAACATGTCTCGTTACCGATCCCGAAAAAAGAGTAAAGAACTGCGAGGCGTGCAATGCAATATTGACGGGAAAACCGATCTCGGCAATACCGGAATCAGTTCTGCCGGACCAAGTTACAAGACTGGAGTCGGTTCCGCCAAAACCCAAACCTGTTCCACCAAAACCCAAACCTGTTCCGCCAAAACCGGAAACACAGGGAGGGAAACCTGTCTCACGACACATAAAACGTATATTGTGGGGAGTTGCCGGCGCTATTGTCGGGTTATTGTTAGTTTTTTTTCTGATAAGAAGATCATCAATGCCCAGCGCAGAAGAACTGGAAAAATTTAAAGAATATAAGCAGTTAGCAATTAAAAATTATGAGAAAGCTCAAGATGATGATGTGGAATTTTATAGCGCTGCTGAGGATTATTGCAATAAAGCATTAAAAATCCAGTATGATTCTGAACTGGAAAGAATTAAAGAAGAAATTAAATCCCGAAAATAACAGGTAACATGAAAAAAAGTGTATTATTATTAATTTTCAGTCTCCTGTTTGTCTGCGTTCAGGCACAACAACCGGACTGCTACAATCTGTATCGCAACAAAGGCATTGCTGCATATAATGCCGGCAACTACGCAAAAGCCAAAGAATATTTTGCCGAAGCATTGAGCAATTGCGCTTCGTCGGAAGCGCCGGTTAATAACGATATCAGTAGTCGGATAAAACAATGCGAGGAAAAAATCATCGAAGTCGACCGCGAAAAAAAACGATTCGTGCGTGAAAAAATGGAACGTGAAGCCGCTAAAAAGGAGGAACAGCACCGAAAAGAACAGGAAGAGTATAAACGCAAGTTCGGAAAAAAATATGAATATGTGGGTTCTTTTTATGAAGGGCTTGCTCATGTAGAACTCAATGGCAAATGTGGCTTTATAGACAAAACGGGCAAAGAAATTATTCCATTAAAATATGAGCGTGCAGAGAGTTTTTCCGAAGGATTTGCTCGTGTAGAACTCAATGGCAAATGTGGCTATATAGACAAAACGGGCAAAGAAATTATTCCATTCAAATATGATAATGTAGGGATTTTCCTCGAAGGTCTTGCTTGTGTAAAACTCAATGGCAAATGTGGCTATATAGACAAGACGAGCAAAGTAATTATTCCATTGAAATATGATTATGCAGGGTATTTTTCCAAAGGGCTTGCTGATGTAACACTCAATGGCAAATATGGCTTTATAGACAAGACGGGCAAAGAAATTATTCCACTCAAATATGATTATGCAGGAAGTTTTTCCGAAGGGCTTGCTATTGTAGAACTCAATGGCAAATATGGCTATATAGACAGGACGGGCAAAGAACTTATTCCACTCAAATATGATTATGCAGCGAGTTTTTCCAAAGGGCTTGCTCTTGTAAAACTCAATGACAAATGGGGCTATATAGACAAGACGGGCAAAGAAATCATTCCATTAAAATATGATTATGCGGGGGGGGTCTCCGAAGGGCTTGTTCTTATAAAACTCAATGACAAATGTGGCTATATAGACAAGACGGGCAAAGAAATCATTCCATTAAAATATGATTTTGCATTGGATTTTTCCGAAGGGCTTGCTGAAGTAAAACTCAATGGCAAATGGTTTTACATCGACAAAACAGGCAAATGTGTAAAAGATTGTCCGTAAGCCATTGTCTGAATTGTGATTTATATTATTAAGGATTAAAGAAAATGTGTACAAGATTAAAAGATAAAGCAATGAAAAAAAGTGTATTATTATTAATTTTCAGCCTCCTGTTTGTCTGCGTTCAGGCACAACAAACGGACTGCTACAATCTGTATCGCAACAAAGGCATTGCTGCATACAATGCCGGCAACTATGTAAAAGCCAAAGAATATTTTGCCGGAGCATTGAGCAATTGCGCTTCGTCGGAAGCGCCGGTTAATAACGATATCAGTAGCCGGATAAAACAATGCGAAGATGCAATATTAGCCCAAGTTGCCGAAAAGGAACGGCAACGAAAAGAACAGCAACGATTGGCACATGAACAAAAAGAACGGCAACGAAAAGAACAGGAACGATTGGCACGTGAACAAAAAGAACGGCAACGAAAAGAAAATGAACGATTGGAGCGTGAACAAAAAGAACAGGAAATCGCCGCCGAAAAGGAACGGCAACGAAAAGAAAATGAAAAAAAAGAACAGGAGCAACAGCGTCAACAGGAAGAGTATAAACGCAAGTTCGGAAAATATGAATATGTGGATTCTTTTTCCGAAGGGCTTGCTCGTGTAAAACTCAATGGCAAATGGGGCTATATAGATAAGACGGGCAAAGAAATCATTCCATTCAAATATGATGTTGCAGGGCTATTTTCCGAAGGGCTTGCTTGTGTAAGCCTCAATGGACAACGGGGCAAATGGGGCTATATAGATAAGACGGGCAAAGAAATCATTCCATTGAAATATTATCTTGCGGGTAATTTTTCCGAAGGGCTTGCTCGTGTACAACTCAATGGCAAATGGGGCTTTATAGATAAGACGGGCAAAGAAATCATTCCATTCAAATATGATTTTGCATTGGATTTTTCCGAAGGGCTTGCTCTTGTAGGACTCAATGGCGGCAAATGGGGCTATATAGACAAGACGGGCAAAGAAATCATTCCATTGAAAATATATGGTTCTCTCTCTTTTTTTTCCGAAGGGCTTGCTCGTGTAAAGGGGGGCTATATAGACAAGACGGGCAAAGAAATCATTCTATTGCAATGTGATTATGCAGGGTATTTTTCCGAAGGGCTTGCTTGTGTAAAACTCAATGGCAAATGGGGCTATATAGACAAGACGGGCAAAGAAATCATTTCATTAAAATATGATGATGCGGAGGATTTCTCCGAAGGGCTTGCTGGTGTAAAACTCAATGGCAAATGGGGCTATATAGACAAGACGGGTAAAGAAATTACTCCATTCAAATATGATGATGTGGATGATTTTTCCGAAGGGCTTGCTCGTGTAAAACTCAATGACAAATATGGCTTTATAGACAAGACGGGCAAAGAAATCATTCCATTGCAATATGATGATGCAGGGCATTTTTCCGAAGGGCTTGCTCCTGTAAAACTCAATGGCAAATGGTTTTACATCGACAATACGGGCAAATAAGTAAAAGATGATTGATATGCTAACAAAACAAACACAAAGAATCATTACGAACAGGATAATCATACTGTTACTGTTTTTAATTCCGATAATTTCGGTAGCACAGCGAAGCGGACAATTGTATGCTGTATGCGTCGGCGTATCGGAATATCAACTTACATCCAGCAATCTGAAATATCCCAACGAAGATGCAAAAGAAGTTTACGAATTGTTGAAATTGCATACCGCTCAGTCGAATCTTCGTCTTTTGACCGACAGTCGCGCTACGGCGGAGAATGTATTGGCGACGCTCAATGAGATGTTCACAAAGACTCGACCGGAAGACATCGTAATATTTTTCTTCGGCGGTCACGGGATGCAGGGCGGTTTCTGCGCTTACGACCAGCAGATAAGATTCCGGTCCTTGCAGACAGTTTTCAAGAAGACAAAAGCCCGTCGGAAAGTTATCTTCGCCGACGCCTGCTATGCCGGGACATTACGGACGCCTGACAAGTCCGGCAGCAGTAACGAAAGTCATGCCGGCGAAGACGTCTTGCTGTTTCTGTCGTCGCGATCCAACCAGGAGTCTATTGAATCGTATGGACTGGGAAACGGTATATTTACCTATTTTCTTTTATCCGGGCTTCAAGGCGCCGCCGACGCCAACAGCGACAATATAATCGCCGCAAAAGAACTGTTCATCTTTGTAAACGCCAAAGTAAGAACATATTCGCAGAATCAGCAAACGCCTGTCATGTGGGGTAAATTCGACGACAACATGCCGGTTTTAGACTGGAATAAAAAACGATAAATAAATTAACGACAATGGATAAAGAAAAATACATAATTTTTAACACCCGCGATATGCTTCTTCGCATATCACAATCGCAAATAATGTGTTTTTGCGCCGACAAGAATTATACCGATATGTTTCTCACTACCGGCAGGAAGTTCACTTTTACCTACGGATTGAGCGCCATGCAAAAGCATCTCGAAGAGAGTCTTAAAGAAGATGTTCGCTATTTTGTTCGGTTAGGCAAGAGCGCTATCGCCAATCTGCAGTTCGTTTACAGGATCGATTTGCTGAAACAGATACTGGAATTGTACGATCCCGTCAATAACAAATATTTTACACTGAAAGTCTCAAAAGAATCATTAAAAAGTTTAAAACAATTTTTCAAAGAAGAAATATAATGGAAAAGAAAGCATTGATAATAGGTCGGCTGGGCGAATATAAAGTGGACGACATGCATGTCAGTCGCCGTCATGCACAGCTTGTACGCGAGGACGACGGTCTTTATATCGAAGATCTGGATTCTACAAGCGGCACATTCGTAAACGGCAAAAGCATCAAACGTAAAAAAATCACAGCGAGCGACACAATCATGCTCGGTCAAAACTATACGCTCGACCTATCCGACGCCATGAAACAACTGCCCATGTCGGACGCCGAGTTTACACAGTCCTTCATTCGTCTGAAACAGGTTTACGACATTTATTCCGAAACACAGATTAATATAACGGCACAGGTTCAAAGTCCGGTATTGACACGATTATTGGGTAGCGTACCGGGCTTGCTTATCGCCGGCAGCATGATGATACCTGTGGAATCGATGCAGCAAATGGGCGCCACACGTCTGTATATCATGATGGGCGGAATGGTAATCAGCCTTATCGGCGGTATGGTCGGCGACAATATCATGACTAAAAAGAACCGTGCGAAACAAAAGCGATTACGAGAACTGAACGAACAGTTCAGTATCGACTATTCGTGTCCCAATTGTCAGACCGGTTTCGGTAATCGTTCGTGGGAAGCGCTGAAAAGACAGGGACAATGTCCGGCATGTAAACGCAGGTTTAATGTTAAACAGGCGGCGTTCGTCATATAAACTCCATACTTTCGTACAAAAAAGCCTTTTTATATGTCGTTCGTATGATTTATTGTAATACATTTGCACAATAAAATTTGACAGTATTTTAAATAAACATATTAAAAATTAAGTATCATGAATACAAATGACAGTAATCAAAACGAACAGACCCGCATCGACAATCCTGCGGGCAAAAATGAACAGGCAAATCCTGCCGGCGAAAACAAAAAGAAAGTAAACCGGAGTAATGTAAGAGTAGAAGCGGCGTCGGCAGCGGCGGGCGTAGCCGCAGGTATAGGCGTAAACAATTTAGCGGGCGCAACGAATATCGCTACAGAAGAATTGGATGAAAAAATCGATGAAAATCCGGAAGCAATATCCGATTCATCGACGTCCGAGGCTGTATTGCAGGACGATTTCGACGAAACAAAAATCTCCGTCGCAAACAGTATTAACGATACGATGAGTTTTAACGAAGCCTTTGACGCCGCACGCGAAGAAACAGGTCCGGGCGGATATTTCTACTGGCATGGCGGATGGTATGGCACTTATCATCCTGATGAATGGTCAAATTTATCACAGGAATATAAAAACGAATATTCCTCGTATCCTGTCCGGCATCATGATGAACTTATTGTTCAGGCAAGCACGGATGAACCCGTTCCTGTCCCCGCTCCAAATCCGGAAACTGAAACTGAGCCGGAACCTGTCCCTGTCCCCGCTCCGAATCCGGAGACTGAAACTGAAATTGAGCCGGAACCAGAACCTGTACCCGCTCCGAATCCGGAGACTGAAATTGAGCCGGAACCAGAACCTGTCCCCGCTCCGAATCCGGAGACTGAAACTGAGCCGGAACCGGAACCTGTCCCCGCTCCGAATCCGGAGACTGAAACTGAGCCGGAACCGGAACCTGTACCCGCTCCGAATCCGGAAACTGAAATTGAGCCGGAACCGGAACCTGTACCCGCTCCGAATCCGGAGACTGAAATTGAGACGGAACCGGAACCTGTACCCGCTCCGAATCCGGAAACTGAAACTGAGCCGGAACCGGAACCTGTCCCCGCTCCGAATCCGGAAACTGAAACTGAGCCGGAACCGGAACCAGAACCTGTACCCATAGTAAATCCTGATCCTGAACCCGAAATCGAAATACTTGGCTCCAGTTATGAAACTGTGAACGGGCAACAAGTATTTTATACCGAAGTTCTTGCCGGAGGCGAACATGCAGCGCTGGTCGATTTGGATACCGATAGCGATTTCGATGTAGCAATAGTAGATAACGGGACAGATAATCCCGATGTGTATGAAGTAGAAATATCTTACGATTCGCCGGATTTGATGGCAAACAATAATCTTGACAACGATATGCCGGATTATGACAATAACGGTAATGTAGATGCTTTTTTAGCATAAATCATCTAAAATATAATTTATGCCGGTCATACGAATAATCTGTCCGAAATGTCAGTTATTGATGTCGATAAACAAACAAAATGACAGTCAAAGAGTGAAATGCCCACAATGCGGTCATGCCGATTCGGTATTGAATTTTCCCAGTCCGCAGCGTAAGCAGGTACAATGCCCGCAGTGTAAGACGGTTCTTTCGATTTACGCTATGGCAAAAGGCGTGTTGTCATGTCCCAATTGCAAATATCAAGCCGATATAACAAGTTACCGGTCGCCGGGTCAGTCGCAAGAGGAGGATTCATCAGCCGACGAATTTGTTACCAACCCAAACACTATGCCCGGAATAAACGGTCAATTGTTGAAGCCGGGCATACTGAAGTTGGTTGATGGCGAATTTGCATGTACGCCCAATATCATCAGGTTACAGCGCGGCGTAAATACTGTCGGACGTAATGCTTCATCGTCGCAGGCAAGCATTCGCCTGAATACTCAGGATCATTACATGAGCCGAATACATGTCCGCATTGAGCTGATCATGAAATCCGACGGGACATTTATACACAACCTGTCCGACGCCGGAAGTCAGAACGCAACATGGCACAACGACGAAAAACTCGAAAAAGGCGATCAAATCGTTCTTAAACCGGGCGACATCATAAAGTTAGGTCATACTGTATTTGAATTTAAAGATGAAGAAAAGTAAAGATGAAAATTAATATCGATCAACCCTGCGCCCTCAACGAAATCGGAGAGCGTACAAATCAGGAGGACAGTATATATCCTCCCAAAGGAACGGCAAATACCGACAACCGTTTTTTCATTGTATGCGACGGAATGGGCGGTCACGAAAACGGCGAAGTAGCCAGTAAAAGCGTATGCGACAGTTTTGGCGATTTTCTGGGAAGCATCAAAGAAGAAGATTTCAATCGTGAAACTTTCAACCGCGCTCTCGAACATGCTTATCGTGAATTGAACAGTAAAGATAATCCTTCGATATCCAAAAAAATGGGAACGACTTTGACTTTTCTTTATCTGTCTCACAAAGGCGCGTTCATGGCGCATATCGGCGACAGTCGTATCTATCACTTGCGAGGGACAGGCTCAACAGCGACGATACTGTACAAGTCGCAAGACCATTCGCTGGTAAATGAACTCTTGTTGGCTGGCATCATCACTCCCGACGAAGCGGCGACACATCCAAAACGAAACATCATTACAAACGTCATGCAACCCAATCAGAAAAATCCTGGTCAACCAACCATCGTCGAAACCGATGATGTGCAGGCAAACGATTATTTCTTCCTGTGTTCGGACGGAACGCCGGAACAACTTTCCGACGAAAAACTCATTGCTGTCATCGCCGCTAACGATGATACGGAAAGTAAAATGAATGTTATCCTCAACATCTGCGAAGGAAAAACCCGAGATAATTTTTCGGCGTATCTGATTCGGGTCGCGGAAATATAATGTATGATGTATGAACGATGATGTATGAACGATGATGTATGAACGATGAACGATGAACGATGATGTATGAACGATGATGTATGAACGATGATGTATGAACGATGAACGATGATGTATTAAGTAAATATCTTTTCTGAACACATTTTATCTGTTGCAGTAGGTTTCTCACTGAATATATTTTTGTCGAAAATGTTGCAGACCGGCGGTAGAGACGCCAAAATTGGGAGTCTCTACTAACTGACACACGTCAAAATCCTGCCTTTCAGGCGTGGCTTTAAAATCTGCTGATATTTCGTTTCAACCCGGAGTATTTTGTTCGTTTGACTGCCGATTTTCGGAAAAGAGTCAGAAATTCTTCTTCGCTCAGATTATTCCAGTCGTCCTTTGTTTTGTTGAGCAAGTCGGGCGATGGAGCGAACATCGGTTCATTGTTTTCAGCAGAAAAACGGATATTCCAGGGACAAACATCCTGACAAATATCGCATCCGAAAGCTTTTCCGGACAGTTTTCCCTTAAACGCATCCGGGATTTCATCCTTTAACTCTATGGTTAAGTACGAGATACATTTGCGAGCGTCCACTACGTACGGCTCGACAATGGCTCCGGTCGGGCAACTTTCGATACAGCGGACGCAAGCGCCGCATTTGCTCGTCGCCGGATTATCGTATTCGAGTTCGATGTTGAGAATCAGTTCGGCAAGGAAATGGAAAGAGCCTTTGTCTGTGATGATTACAGTCCCGTTTTTACCTTGCCAGCCTGTTCCGCTTTGTTGCGCCCAGGCTTTTTCGAGTACCGGAGCGGAATCGACAAAGCCTCTGCCTTCTACGTCGTTTCGTTCACGCCGGATAAAATCAAGCAGAAGGTTCAGCTTTTCCTTGATAACAATGTGATAATCTGTTCCGTAAGCATATTGGGATATTACGGGAGCGCCTTCGACCTGCTTTTTAGACGAATAGTAATTGTATGCCAACGAGATAACGGACTTTGCGCCTTCGACCAGCAGAGCCGGATTAAGGCGCATGTCGAAATGATTTTCCATGTATTTCATTTCGCCGTTATAATTGGAACTTAACCATTTACTGAGTTTTTCCGATTCATTATTCAGAGGCATAACCCCGGCTATTCCACAAGCGGAAAAACCAAGACGATATGCCTCTGCTTTTATTTTCCCGGAAAGTTCCACGAAATCGAATTACACGACAGCCTCTGTCATTACGTTTTTGAACAAGCCTAAATCCTTGACGTCGAACTTCATGATATACGAATATCGAAGACTGTTTTCGGAAGCGGCGTATTTAAGAAACACATCAGCCGAAAGAGCGTAATCGTTATTTCGTTGAGCATCAATCAGCAACAAGTACGTCAATATGATATGTCCAGCCATTTCGACTAATTTCCGGGCTTGAAAATCAATATACTCGGAATTTGCTGTTGCTGTAACCTTTTCGACAGCCTCGGCGTATTCGTTTGTCATTTCTACGAGCTGATTTTTAATGTATTCATGCTCCGGACGATATGGCAAGGCTTCGTATTCGCGGATTTTGTTCAGAGCGAAACCCGTTGTGATTCCACGTATTGCGGCTACGACCTGCAATTGCGATGTTCCTTCGTAGATGGTTGTGATTCTTGCGTCACGGTAGATGCGCTCTATCGGGTAATCTTTCATGAATCCCGAACCGCCATGTATCTGTAAACTGTCATACGCCAGTTCGTTAGCATATTCGCTCGAAAACAGTTTCAATAACGGAGTGAGAAAATCGGCAGTTTTTTGAGCGGATTTTTCAGCCTGACGTTCTTCAGGAGTGAGTTTCCGGTCTTCCGCCAGAAATCCATAAGCCTTGTATAAATCGACATATCGCGATGTTTCGTACAGTAACGAACGGGAAACGTGCAGTTTAGCCTTCATCAGCGTAAGGATTTCATATACAGCGGGGAAATTGATGATTGTCTTTCCGAACTGAACACGTTCGTTTGCGTATTTCAACGCTTCGCGATACGCCGCTTCGCACAGTCCAACCGATTGAGCGCCAACGCCGAGACGCGCTCCGTTCATTAGCGACATCACATATTTTATCAAACCTAACCTGCGGTCGCCGACAAGTTTGGCGGGAGCGTTGGTGAATACAAGTTCGCATGTAGGCGAGCCTTTGATTCCAAGTTTGTTTTCGATACGGCGCACTCTGACTTTATTGTGATTTTTGTCGTAAACGAAATATGAAAGACCGCGGGCGTCTTTTGTTCCTTCTTCCGAACGCGCCAGTACAAGTTTAATGTCGGCGTCGCCGTTGGTAATGAAACGCTTAACTCCATTAAGCAGCCAGGTATTTTGCTGTTCGTCCCAGGTCGCTTTCAACATCACCGATTGTAAATCGCTACCTGCGTCAGGTTCAGTCAAATCCATCGAACAGGTTTCGCCTTTTGAGACACGCGGAAGATACTCGTCTTTGATTTCTTTTGATGCAAACTCGTGGATTGTTTCGGCACAATCCTGTAAACCCCAGATATTTCCGAATCCGGCGTCGGCTCTTGAAACGATTTCCGCAGCCATCACGTAAGGAACCATTGCAAAATTCAGCCCGCCATATTCACGTGGAAGCGACATTCCGTAAAGCCCGGCTTTTTTCAGAGCCTCATGGTTTTCCTGTGTTCCACGCGCATATTTGACATGTCCATCGATGACCTGAGGACCTTCGTGATCAACACTTTCGGCGTTCGGACTGATGATGTTTGCACAAATATCGCCGATGATTTCCAGCGTTTTGTCGTAACTGTCCAAAGCATCTTCGTGATTAACAGGAGCGTAATCGTATTTTTCCCTGTCGATAAATCCCTTTTCTTTGAGTTCTACAATTTTTTTCATCAATGGATGTTCCAGATGAAATTTCAAATCTTTAGTATCTGAATAAAAATTTGCCATTATGATAATGTTTTATTTATTAAAATCAATGCTGTTTACTGTGTTAATAATGTGATTGTCTTTCAGACGAATCCATGTTTTAAAACCTTTTTCGCCGGCGGCGAGTTCGATAACTCTTGCGCCGTGCGTAAAGTGCATATAAGTTGTTGTGCTTCCCGAAAAACGTCCGTAAGCAAGGAATATTCCAAGATAATCGCCGATGTAATCGTTGTCGTGGTCATGCCCTACAAAAGTCGCCATCACATCGCCGCTTTCCTTCATTGCCAGAAACATACCCGGATTTATTGCAGGCGGACATTCAGCCTCGTTTTTCAAGCCCACAATCTTTTTTCTCGCCAAAGTCATGTCGGAATATTCGTTTAACGGAATGTGAAAGAAGGCTAAAGCCGGTATCGGAGCGCCGCTGTTCTTTTTGGTGTATTCGGCGCTTTGTTTCCTGTACCATTCCACTTGGTCGTGTCCAAACCAGTCGTAGCCATTCACTCCTTCGATCTTACTGTAAGCATTTGAATCCATGAAATATAACAGAAAATTAGTCGCCGTTCCATCCGAGACTTCGATAATGTAGTTTCCAACGCCTTTGATGTCGTCAGGACCTTTGGATGTGAGGGAATATTTTCGTTTTGAGATGTACTCAATGATTTCGCTACGCGTTTTATCTTGTTCATCATCGTGATTACCAAGCACTGCCGCCCAGGGTATCTTAAACTTTTCAACCGTGTTCAGAATATCGTCCCAACCTTCGAAACAGGGTTTCATGGTTACGATATCGCCGGTCAACGCAACCAAATCAGGCTTTTCGGCGGCAAGAACTTCTTCGATTAATTTAAGCGAACTTTTTGCTGCCGGATTGGTGGCTACATAATGAATATCCGTGAACTGAACAATCTTTAATTTACCGTTGTTCAGATTTACAACTTTTTGCCCCACAGCCATATACGAACATAAGAGCATCAAATACAAAACATAATTTCTTTTATACATAATCTAATTTCTTTTATAAAAAACGATTTCAAAAGTACACAAATATTTTATTTTGGATAATTTTTTATCATTTTATACGAGTAAACAGCATAAAATTAGATATTTATACTTTTATTGATTTGTTTGTGCAAACGGAATTATTATATCAAAAACCGAAAAATCATGGAACAAAATATTTTGTATAATTTTGCGTCAAATTTTGAATAATTTTTTGTGGTTTAAATACAGTAATAATTAACACCAAAAGGAATGAAAACATATAGTAAAAGTATGGAAGAGTACGGAAGCTGGAGTCTGGATACAGACTTTTACATAATACTTGACATAGGCAACAGTCGCACGAAAATGTTTGTCACTGGAGAAGATGCGATTTTATATTCGGCGACATACGATACCGTCGCCGATTTGGAAAAAATATTCGTTATTTTTCCGCAGATAAAAAACGGAATATATTCCGCTTCGGGACAAATACCGGACGAAATGGAAAATTTTCTTCACTCAAAACTCGATTATCTTCTTCATTTTACTTCGGATACGCCGGTTCCTCTCACAAACCTGTACAAGTCGCCCGAAACGCTCGGTAGCGACCGACTTGCGGCGGCAATCGGTGTAAACTGTTTTTTCCCTAACACAAACCTTATGATTTTTGACTTCGGCACCGCTATCACAATCGACTTTGTGGACAGTAACAACAATTATCTCGGCGGAAACATTTCGCCCGGACTGTCAATGCGTCTAAAATCGCTGAATTTTTTCACAAACAGGCTCCCGTTAGTGCAAATTCCGGGCAAAATCGACGAAATCGGAACAACCACAAACGAAGCAATCGCAATTGGCGTTGTGCGTGGAATCATCGGAGAAACAATGTATTATATCAACAAGTATCCCGACCATAAAATATTTTTTACCGGTGGAGACTATTTTTATTTTGCTAAAAAAATAAAAACAACTACCTTTGTATTTCGAAATCCGGTGGTTTTTGGTTTAAACAGGATTTTGCATCACAATCTTGAATTGTGTTTTGTTAAATAAATAAAAACAAAATGAGAATAATTTTAATATAATGAATAGATGATGAAAACATTAAAATTTACAGTTTTTACACTTTTAATCAGCGTGTTAAGTATAAATTTAGCCGCTCAAAAATATGGAGCTACTCCAGATGACAGTATTCAGTGTCTTTTAAGTATTCAAAGTTATCAGACTGAATACAGAAGCAAAAACTACGATGCAGCATTGCCTTCGTGGCGAGAAGTTTTGAAAATTTGTCCTAAAGCAATTCAAAATGCGTATATACATGGACTTGTAATGATGCGTTATTTGATTGACAAAACCACCGACCCCGCATTGAAGGAAGCCAGAATTGATTCATTGTTGATGCTTTATGACAAACGAATGGAATATTTTAATGTCAAAGACAAAGCAGATTTGCTTTACACCAAGGCAATAGAGATTCAAAATTACCGTCCTGACAATCATAAAGCTATATATGATGCCTATCGGGTTGCCATAAGTGCGAACGTAAACATTGATATGATGGCTGTTGCAAAAACCATGTTGTCGGCTCGTGAACTGTTCGAAAACAAAGAAATTTCACTGGAAGAGTTCACAAATATCTATACTGAAATGGCTGAAATAGCCGATTTGCAGTTGAAAGCAACTCCTGACGATACCACTAAACTCGCTTTGAAAGCAGGTATCGAAAGCGCTTTCTTAACCACCGACGCCGCTAACTGCGAAAATCTTATCAAAGTTTTAGGCGAACGCTTCAATGCAAACAAAGATAACGCCGAAATAGTGAAAATGGTTATCACTCTGCTTCAAGCAAAAGAATGTATCGATTCGGAACTGTATTACGAAGGCGTGGAAGCATACAACAAACTGAATCCGTCGCCGGCTGCGTCATACGGATTAGCGCGTGTGTTCTATTCGAAAAACGAAAAGGAAAAAGCAATGCAGTATTTCAAAGAAGCTACTGAAACAGAAACCGATAACATAAGCAAATCGACATATTTCTACGAATTTGGAGGACTTATGCTGAAAGAAGGAAAACGAAACGAGGCAATAAATTACGCCAAACGCTCAATATTAACCAATCCGAGAAATGCTAAGGCTTACATGTTGCTCGGAACAGCTTATGCCGGCGTACAGGGTTGTGGCGATGACGATGTAAGCAAACGTGCGATATACTGGGTCGCCGTCGATCAGTTCGTCAGAGCTAAACAGTTAGACCCAAGCATTGCGCCCGAAGCTAACAAAAGCATAAACACATATTCGCAACATTTTCCAACTGTAGATGACGCATTTTTCCTGAATATACTCGACGGATCTAAATATGAAGTCAAATGCGGACCAATAAATGAGACAACTATTGTGCGGACAAAAAAATGATTGAAATTTTTCATGACATTAAATTAATAAAATTGGTGGTAGCGCTCGTTTGTAGCGCTATCATTTTTTCATGCAAAGACGATACTCTTCAAAAAATATCCTCCGGCGACTTAATCGACCAACCCAAAGAAGAGGTTATCAATGTTAAACTTATATCTACTTCCGACGGTAAACTCCGCAACGAAATGGTTGCTCCTAAAGCTGTCAAATATCAAAACGCAGATACAATACTGTACATTTTCCCAAGAGGAATCCATATTATTTCATATAAAGACAGCATCGTCGAATCCGATTTGGTCGCCGACAGCGCAACACTGAACGATTCTCGTGGAATGTTTTTCACCGCCATCGGAAATGTGGTCGCTCGAAATATCCTGACCAAAAAAAAGCTAATAACCGATGGTCCTCTATTTTGGGATGAAAAAAATAAAACAATCGAAACAAAAGTTTATACCGAAATCTATACCGAAACAGATACTATTTTTGCAAAATACGGCATCTTCTCCGACGACCGGTTTAAAGAAGTCGAAATGAGAGGACAAAGCGGAGTCGTGTTTAAGGAATTTAGAAAAGAGTGAGAAAGAAAATTATTTCGGAAGAACATATTAAAATATTGAATCATTCTTTTTTGGGAGGGAGAAATATCCTCAAAAGCGTCCTTTGCCGCCTTTCATGTAATTCATAGAAAAACAGTAAGTTAAGACATGAAGAGATGGTTTGAAAACATTTTTTTTTAATTAATAAAAGTATTGTTGTACTTTTGTACTTAAACATACACGGAAAATTATGTTTGGATATATAAAAAATATTTTAAAAAGAAAGAGCCTTAAAGATGCTGCTGTTCGTGTCGGGAAGAGAAACAAGGCTACATATAATTTTGAAACAGCGAAAGTTATGGGAGTTATCTATCCGTTTAATATTAATATGGCTTCTGTTGCGGGCGCGCTCAAAGATATCTCGGAACGATATGATATTGAACTGGTTTTTATGGTATATTTTCCACAGGAGAAGTTGCCCGAAGGAATTGCCGAAAATACTCCGTCGCAGATTTTTTTCTCCGACAACGAATGTAACTGGTTTGGAAAACCGAAAGTAGCGGCGATCAACAGTTTCGTCAACACTAAATTTAACATCCTTGTCGATTTATCTTCGAAAGAATGGTTTCCGTTGCAATATATTGCGGTCGCTTCGCATGCCGACTTCAAGATAGGGCGAATGAACGGAGAAACGAATAATCCTTACGATTTTGTGTTGGCAGGTAACGTAAACGACGAACAGTTTATTAAAGTTTTAGAAACATATTTATATAAGATAAAATGAATAGAATTTCAGGAATGGGAGTTGCCTTGATAACTCCTTTTAAAAGAGATAAAACGATTGATTTTGATGCATTGGAAAAAGTTGTAGAATATATAACCGCCAACAACGCCGATTTTCTTGTCGCGCTTGGGACGACGGCGGAAACGCCAACGTTGAACGCTCAGGAAAAGAAAGATATTGTGCAGTTTGTCTCCGAAAAAAACTACTGGAAACTGCCTTTAGTTGTAGGCGTCGGAGGGAACAATACGGCTGAAACAGTGAAAAACGTCGCCGAAGTCTATGAAGAAGCCGACGCCGTGCTGAGTGTTACCCCGTACTATAACAAACCGTCGCAAAAAGGTTTGCACGAACATTTTACTGCAATTGCCGACGCATCGCCAAAACCTGTGATTCTCTACAACGTCCCTGGACGGACAGGAGTAAACATGACTGCCGATACATGTCTCAAACTCGCTGAACACGAAAACATTATCGCAGTCAAAGAGGCGTCGGGAAATTTCAATCAGTTGGGATATATCATGCGAAACAAACCCAGAGATTTTGCGGTGCTGTCGGGCGACGACGGGTTGACTTTAATGCAGTTAGCAATGGGGATCGACGGAGTCATATCCGTTGCAGGAAACGCTTTTCCCAAAGAATTTGGGCGACTTGTACATTTCGCAATGCATGGAAATTTTGCCGACGCAAGGTTGATTCATCTGCAAATGATAGAGTTAATCGACTTATTGTTTGTCGAAGGAAATCCTGTGGGAGTGAAAGCTGCTTTAGCGATTAAAGGTTTGATTGAAAATGAGTTAAGACTGCCATTGGTCAAAGGGAGCGAAGTGTTATGCGAAAAACTCAAGAAACAAATACGGTTATAAAATCTCAGGATATATGGATATGGAAGACGACATTCTGATTCAGAAATATGAGACATCTTTGTATAACAGAGAATTGATATATCTTGATTCAGATGAATTTGAGGTAATTATAGACCATTACATGCAGAAAGACCGGTATGCCGACGCTCTTGAGGCGTCGATACATGCGGAATTGTGTCATCCCGACGACGTCTCTCTGTCGCTTTGCAAAATTCGTGCGATGATGAGTCTCGACAATTATGACAGAGCTTTCGAATTGCTGGAGTATCTCGAAAAAAACCACAATGATATCTACGAATTGAATCTCTATAAAGGACAAATATACGCCATTGGCGGCGAAGTCGATAACGCTGTCCGGGAATTTGAGATCGTTTGCAACAAAAATCCTTCCCTTGACGTCGAAACGCAGGTGTATATCTCAGATGTACTGATAGAACAGAGATATTATGAAGAGGCGCTCTCATTCCTGCTCAAGTTTGTCGAATTGGGAACTGTCGATGCACGAATATATTTCAACACAGGATACTGTTACGAGCAGATTCCGAACGTAAAAAAAGCGGAAAAATACTACGAGAAATCATTGGACGAAGACCCGTTTAACGAAAAAACATGGATAATTCTGGGTGCATTGCATCTCAATACTTTCAACATCGACAAAGCGCTGGAAGCATTCGAATTTGCCCTTTCGATCAACAACAACAGTCATATTGCAGCCTTGTGTAAAACTGCCACTTTGATTAAGTCGGGCGACTACAATAAAGCTATCGACTGCATCATGGACATATTGGCTAACGCACCCGGCAACGTCGATGCTTTGTGCTCGCTTGGCGAATGTTACGAAATGCAAGACGACTTTGATGAAGCGGAAGAATGTTACACCCAAGCGATTTATAACGAAAAAAATAGCGATGTGCCTTACTGGGGTTTGAGCAGAGTATTATATGCGCAGGGCGACGTCGAAATGGCGATTCAAATCATCGACAAAGCTATAGCATTAGACCCCAACAATGAGGAATATCTTTTTTTCAGAGGGCAATGTTTCGTCAGCCTCAGCCGCAACATGGAAAAACTGAACAACGTGTTGCGCAATCCGAATATAATCAGGGCGACAAAAAGTTGGCTACACAAAATTCCGGGGTATATGAACAAGTATAAAAAAGCTGTGTTTTTATACAGCGCCGGAAATGTGGAAGATTGTTGTACATATCTGCTTGATGCGGTTTTGATGCATAGCGAATGTCTTGTGTGGTTTTTTAACCTTTTTCCGGAAGCTAAAAAAAATGCTTATCTGGTTAATTATTTTGGGAAATACCTTAAATAATGTGCAATTATGATAATAATTAATTAAATATGAGAGATTTAATACGAACGGCAATATGTTCTTACGGATATTCGACAAAAATATTCCATGAACCATACATTGCCATGTTGCCCGATTTGTTTGAGATAAGGGCTTTTGTGGAACGGAATAACAACTATTCCAAAGAACGTTATCCTTCGGCGAAAATTTACCGCTCGTGCGAGGAACTGTTTGCCGCCGACGACATTGATTTGGTTGTAGTTAATACGCCAAGTCCTACGCATTTCGAGTACGCCCGCAAAGCTTTGGAAGCAGGGAAACATGTTGTTGTCGATAAACCTTTCGCTGCAACGTCGAAAGAAGCGGAAATCCTGATTGACATTGCCAGCCGGAAAAATCTCGTCCTGACGATTTTTCACAACAGGCGCTGGGAAGGCGAGCTTATTGCTATGAAACAGGTCGTTGACCAAAAATTGCCGGGCAAACTTATCGACGGCGAATTTCGTTTCGAACGTTTCAAAAACAAGCCTAATCCGAAAGCGCACAAGGAAGAACCTCGTCCGGGCAACGGGTTGATGTACGAGCTATGTACTCACCTGATCGACCAGGCGATATATCTTTTCGGGACGCCCGAAGCCGTTTATGCGGAGATATGCAAGGAAAGAGATTTTTCGGAAATCGACGATTACTGCTCTTTGATTTTATACTATCCGAATCAATTCAGGTTGCTGATAAAAAGTTCGTTACTCGTTGCCGACATTGGTCCTTCGTATATTCTCAACGGTCATAAAGGCTCGTTCGTGAAATACAGGGCAAACGTTCTCGAAGAACAGGCAGTCAACGGTATGCGTCCGGGCGACCCGGGTTTCGGCGTCGAAGGCGAATCGACAGCCGCCCGACTCACAACATTGCAGCCCGACGGCTCGCTCAACACAGTGAGCTATCCATCGCCGGCATCTTCATACGCAGGCTTTTACGAGCAACTCTGGAAAAATCTGCAAATCGATAACTCTCAATTCTCAATTCTCAATTCTCAATTAATTACTGATGCTCTCAATGGGTTAAGGGTCATCGAAGCTGCATACGAAAGCGCAAAACAACGCAAAGTAATAACTCTTAACAATTAAATATTATGTATTTTGACTTATACCATTACGTTGAATATCTGGAAGCTAAAGGTGAACTGATACGAATCGGCGAGTTTGTGAACACCGAATTGGAAATAACCGAAATAACCGACCGGATATCCAAATCCAACAGAAACAAAGCCTTGTTATTCATGAATACAGGCACAAAATTTCCTCTGCTGATAAACGCTTTCGGCTCGGATAGTCGTATCGTTTATGCACTTGGAATAAAAAACTTTGAAGAGATATCGAAAGAAATCGACGAACTTTTCAAAAACATCACAACGCCGAAAATGAACTTGTGGGACAAACTGAAAATGCTGCCTGCGCTTGCTTATATGTCGGAATGGTTTCCGAAAACGGTCAAAATGAAAAACCCTTCGTGTCAGGAAGTTGTGATGCCGTCGCCGAAACTGAGCGATTTGCCTGTACTCAAATGCTGGCCCCACGACGGCGGACGGTTTATCACTTTACCGCTTGTGCATACCAAAGACGTAGAAACAGGATTGCGCAACACTGGCATGTACAGGCTTCAGGTTTACAACGATGCAACCACAGGCATGCACTGGCACCGGCATAAAACCGGAGCAGTACATTTCGAAGGATACAAAAAAGCCGGAAAAATCATGCCGGTAGCCATATCGCTCGGAGGCGACCCCGTCTATACCTGGTGCGCCGCAGCTCCATTGCCCGAAAACGTTGATGAATACTTGTTTGCAGGATTCTTGAGAAAAAAAGCCGTGAGATTAGTCAAGTGTCTTACGCAGGATATCGAAGTCCCCGAAGATTCCGATTTCGTAATCGAAGGCTACATCGACCCAAAAGAAACTCTCGTTTCGGAAGGACCATTCGGCGACCACACCGGTTTTTATTCTCTGCAAGACCTTTACCCTCAAATGCACATCACATGTATAACTCACCGTAAAGGAGCCATTTATCCCGCAACAGTAACAGGAATCCCGCCGCAGGAAGATTTTTATCTGTCGAAAGCCGTCGAAAAAATTTTCCTCAAACCAATACAGCTACTTATCGCTCCGGAAATCAAAGAGATATTCCTGCCAAAGGAAGGCGTTTCGCACAATCTCGCCGTCATCTCTATCAACAAAACATATCCCGGACAGGCAGTCAAAGTAGCAAATGCAATGTGGGGAGCCGGACAAATGATGTTCTGCAAGATAATAATCATTGTCGATTCCAACCCATACAGTGTCAGCGCAATATTCGATGCTATAAACAAATACTGGAATCCTTCGACCGATACTTATTTCACCAAAGGTCCGCTTGATGTGCTTGACCATGCCGCTCGTCAGCAGGGATTCGGCGGCAAAATGTGTATCGATGCAACAAAAAAACTCATCGAAGAAGAGGCGGCAAATACCGGAACATTCAACACTACTTACACTTTTTGTAATGAAGACAACATACCGTCCGTCAAACCAAAAATGCTGGTGATTTTCGACAACGGCGTCGATATTTCCGATTTCGAAACATGTATCTGGCTCGCCGGTAACAACATCGACCCTGCATACGATTGCTGTATCGAAAACAATTCGCTGATTGTGGACGCGCGTACTAAATACAACAAAAACAATTTTCACAGACCCTGGCCCAATATCGTCCGTATGAACGACGAAACAATAAACGCCATCGACGAAAAATGGTCAACGCTCGGCTTGGACGAATTCATCCAGTCGCCATCACTGAAATACAAACAATTGACTGACAATGACGCCGCACAAAAAAGATAAAAAAATATTAACCGTAATCGTAAAATGATACTGATACCACAAATGGTACCACTGTATAGACGCCCAAATTGGGCGTCTATACAGGTAATTCACCTAAAAATTGAACAAAAATCGAAAAAAAAGCCAATATATTCAAATAATGATGTAACTTTGTACCGTTAAAATATAAGAACATTTTCTATAAATTTTGCACAAAGTTATTGATAATGAATAAAAACATAATGAATTTAAAATGAGAAAAAATTTGCTAAAATTGATGATGACCGCAATACTGGCGCTGTTTGCCGGTACGATTGTGGCAAAAAAGGACGTTACAGTAAAACAGCCTTTGCGTATT
>JAISXV010000165.1 GCA_031270335.1 Prevotellaceae bacterium
ATATATCCGCCGGCTTCAACGGTTTTGTACTGCCAAACCGTTTCATCAAATGCGTTTGTTTTTCTGAACAAAACGCCGCTCTCAAATTCTTCTCTTGTCATGTCTTTTTATTTTTTTAAGATACAATTATTATTGCTGCTATCGTCAGTGCCCAAATCACCACTAACTGTATGATTAACACCGTTCTTGCTCGCTTCATTTTACATATATTTCTCAATGCCATCACATCCTCCCTATTTCCAAAAAGTGATTACTAAAATGCCGTCCTTTACGTAGCGAAAGACAATGGGGTCTGGGTCTGGTTCCACACGAAAAGATATCTTTTGAAAAAAGGACTTTCTCTTTTTTGAATTGTCAATCATTGATTCGGGGGCTGCGATGTATAACAGGTTAACCTTTTCTTCATTCAATACCTCTATTTCATACTTCATATCCCACATGAGGCCTGAATCAGACGATTCTTGTAAAAATTCATTATAGTCATAGTTTTTTTCTCTCAAAAATCTAATTAAGCTATAAGGACTTTTGAATAATTCAAAAGTTTCGTAATTAGAGTTACTGATTGTAATTGTGCTGCGTTTATTCAACGAACTAATCTTAAATTTTAAGGTCGGATTTACATCCTCAATACTAACATTTTCATTTATAATAGCATCAAGGCAGTGATCGGGAATATGTCCCGTGTATGTTTCCAGCGTCGAAATAGTAAGTTTATTTCTCTTTACTATTTCATCGAATTCCTCACTCGTGAAAAACAGATAATTCGGATATTTCTCCTTATATCTGTCAAAATTTATTGTGCCAACCTGTTTTCTTAAATTCCGGATGTTTTCGCAGTTCGTAAAACCCGCTTTTTCATACTGCAGGATTTTTTCTTGTAATTCGCCTCTTTGGGCAATCTGATTTTCAATTCTTTTTAATGATGTTTCCATGTCTTTTAATTTATTTTAATTTATCTTTTTAATTTAATTTTTTAACTTTCAGTTTTTGCACGGCTTCGCTTCTTGGCGTTGCCAAATTCTCTTCGCTATTGCTAAGTCCCCAGCTTAAACAGCCTGCAGGGATTGTTAGCCTGTATGTTGCCGCCCGCTTTCGGCTGTTTTTTTAGCGGGTTTCAGTCAGTTTCTCTATGTCCGATGTTCTGTAGCGGGTTTTACCGCCAATCTTTATCGGGACTAAGTACCCTGACTTTTTCCACCGCCACAGCGTCGATAAATCGACGTCGAGTATTTTTGCCGCACTTTCCGGCGACTGAAATGTGGCGGGGGGTTTTTGGAATTTTTCGCGCGTCTCAATGATGCAGTAATCGACTACTTCGATTAACTGCTCCGCGCTGACTGTGATATTCAGCGTCGGATTATCGCGCAATATGTCGAATAAGGATGTCATACGTCCCAATCAATTTGACAGTCGTTCTGGAGGTGTCCTTTCTCGCGAAGTACCTCCTCAATTATCTCTTTTGACCGCTGGCGAGGGAATCTCCTCTTTTTTATCCAGCTGTCAAGGGTGAATATCCCTATGTTACAGCGATTTAAGATGATGAGAGATGTTTCATCCCTTTGAGCCATCCTCATGGCGTCGAAAATGCCTTTGAGGCTTGTTTTACTTTTACCGTTCATTTTTATCTTAAATTAAAACTTTTAAACCCTTGTGGTTACTTCGCTTACTTCCCGAAAGACTTACAGATTACCTTGCTTTCGCTATCTCTGCTTTTTACCGCTACTACCGACCTGTTTCCAGTTACTGCCCCGTGCGAGTTTGTTCGCTATCGGTTTCGCTTTGTGGGCTTTTTAAATATTTATACTTGTGCCTGTGTATATCCTGCTAATAATTTTTCGGTTATCCGGAACCGCGTTATTCCGGCTTTCGTTGTTGTATCGAATTTGTGCGCGTTAGCGTCCGGTTTCGATACGGGTATTTCAAACATGGTAAAGTCCATATTTGAGAGTATTGCATCTGCCCAAGCATTTTTTAAGCAAACGCCAAAAGAGACGGCTTTTCCGCCTTTGTAAGCCGTCCAGGCGGCTTTAAAAATCTGACTTCTATTATACCTTTTCATGTCTTTTATTTTTTTCTTTTTTGCACATTGTTAAACTTTGCTTAACTTTGTGCGATTTACTTGTCATTTTCGAGTACAAAGGTACAACAAATAATTCGTATATGCAAATTTTTTGTTGTAGTTTGGTAAAAAAAATGATAAATGATTGATAATTAAAGTAAAAGAAAATAAAAAATGATGAAAAAGAATGAAAAAAATAATAAAATCGAATCGGTTTAACTCAATATATTGGGCAAAAATCACGAAAAACAACAAAAAATGTATATGAAAACAAGATTAAATAAGTTAAACGAAGTTTATGAGCATCTTCGTTCATTGGGAAAAGTGCATACAAAAAAAGAATTTTCAGAGCAAATCGAATTTGATAGGTCAAATTTATCATCTGCATTTAATGGTGTTGAACGTTATTTAACGGATGGATTATTCAAAAAAATATGTGAAAAGTTTCCCGATATATTCAACGTTGAATATTTTTTAGAAGATAAAGGTGAGATGTTGAAAAACAATATCGCCAGAACTATATTGGATGACATAACTTACCTGCCTTTACTTCCGATTTCTGCACAGGGCGGCTCTCTCAATGATTTTATAGTGTCCATTAAGGATGCAGATTGTGAAAAGATAATATCGCCAATTAAAGGAGCAGATTTTGCAATAACGGTTGCCGGCGACAGCATGGCTCCGGAGTACCCGTCCGGCTCGCAGATTCTAATCAAAAAGATAAACGAACAAGCCTTTATCGATTGGGGGAAAGTTTATGTGTTGGATACTGTAAACGGGAGTGTGATAAAGATATTAGCGCCGTCCGAAAAGGATGGACATGTAAAATGTATTTCCATTAATCCAGACCCAATATATGCTCCTTTTGAAGTTGCTTTTGATGATATTAGTGGGATATACCGCGTAATGCTCTGTATGTCAATGAAATAGAATTAATAACTGAATAAAAAATAAAAACAATGGTAGAAACAGTAAAATTCAGTCAGGTCGAAGACAAAATACTGACTGTTCGTGGTCATAAAGTGATACTTGACAGCGATGTAGCCGGATTGTACGGTGTGGAAACGCGCGACATAAACAAATCCGTAAAAAACAATCCGGACAAATTCCCGGACGGATATATTATTGAGTTATCCGACAATGAAAAAGCGGAGGTTGTGGAAAATTTCCACAACCTCGAAAAACTGAAATTTTCACCCGTATTGCCTAAGGCGTTTACCGAAAAAGGCTTGTACATGCTTGCCACCATATTGAAAAGCCCGAAAGCGACACAAACCACCCTTGCGATTGTCGAAACATTTGCCAAAATCAGAGAACTTGCGCGTACCGTTTCGGAACTGTCGGAAGCAACTGAAGATTTTAAACAGAAATCCCTGATGCAGAAGGGCGGCGAAATAATTGCCGATATTTTGGGAGACGACCTCAAAACGACAGATTCGGAGACAAGTATAGAACTGAACTTTGCCGTCCTTAAATTTAAACATACGGTGAAACGCAAATCGTAATGAAAAAAGATAAAAATTACGGTTGTGCAGTTTCTGTGATATTATTTATTATCGCACTCATTCTCTTTAAAGTAGAACAGAATGGGTTTGGGTATGTTTTAATTGCCCTTACAATAATCGCCGGAATCGCCGGAACTGGCAGAATTGACAGAGGGTCGCAGGTTGCTGAATCGCCATTGCTAACTAAGTCGGACTTAGCTAAAAAATACGGGCTGCCAAAGGACGAAATAACCGGCTCGTATGATTGGAGTAAATTAAAATGGGAAGATTTTATAACGTGGTTCAGATGGGAAGATAGAGACAATAGACTGTACTTGACGTTTGACCCGCCTGCTAATGCCGTATTAACAAAATACGACTATCATTATTCGCATTATGACGAAATACCGTATGACATAGATTTGTACGTAGAGGATAAAATAGATTGCTGTTCATTTAGCGTCAATTTCGGATACCGATACAGTGAAAAATTCGTTTCCCCCAAGCCCGGCATATTTATAAATCTGAAAAAGGGCGGGGACGATTATTTGACGAAAGGCGAATCTCCGTTTTGCATTTGCTACGATATAGATTTTGTAAACGAATATATTGAAAGTAAAGAAATTGAACGTAAAAGATTGGAAGTTATCGCCTTAGAACAAAAAAAAC
This sequence comes from Prevotellaceae bacterium, assembly GCA_031270335.1. Lineage (GTDB taxonomy): Bacteria > Bacteroidota > Bacteroidia > Bacteroidales > UBA932 > JAIRLF01. Next base: position 4,213 of record JAISXV010000165.1, read on the forward strand.
TTGAAATTAAGTATAAGATATTAAAGAAGCAACTAACTCGACAACTCGAAAAAGAGGTTACTCAAGAATTGATTGATTCCGGCATTTTATTCGGAGAGCAAACGAGGCGTCCCTCAATCCCGCGCGAGGTTGTCGATGCTGTTTATTCACGCGACTGTGGAAAGTGCGTATATTGCGGTTCTACTGAAAATTTACAGTTAGACCATATTATACCGTTCTCGAAAGGCGGGGCAACAAATATTGAAAATCTGCAATTGCTTTGTCAAAAATGCAATCTCGAAAAATCAAATAAAATAGGATGATGAAAATTGAATAAAAATTAAGTAATAAAATAAAGATATGAAATTAAGAAATGTAATTTTAGTAATGACTATCATTCTGTTATCAGGATGTTCGACAATTAAGTTTGTCAATTTAGAACCGTATAAAAGGATTATTACGGTTCAGGATAAGAACAAGGACGAGATTTATATCTTGTCGAATTGCTGGCTTGTGGAGTCTTTTGTTTCCGCCGAATCTGTTATAGAGTTTCAGGATAAAGAAGCTGGTAAAATCATTGGGAAGTGCTTACTGTCGCCCGTTATGTCGCTTGCTGATCCTACGTCACGACTGTTTGGCACTGGAGCCGCTAAAGATTATACGTTTAAATGCGTAATATCTGTCGATGCCAAAGACGGCGCGGCGAGAATCACATTTATTGTCAATGAAAGGCTAAGCAGGGCGGATTCTGAAAATTTGAGACTTAGATGGATGTCGCTTGCTGATGAGTTGGAAATGTATTTGAATAAAGAAACGATAAAATGGTAATGAAAAAGACAGTATTATTATTTGCGCTCTTTTGCTCGGTAGCGGCAAGCGCACAGGACAAATGGAGTATAATCGGCGGAGTTGGGGCTGGAGTGTACAAAATAACTGAAAGGGATTTTTCCGTTATGGAATATACTTTTGAAGGTAAGACATACGACCCAAAATTAACTATCGTAGCCGATGTTGGGATTAGGTATAACGTCGGCATGTTTCACTTGCAATCGGGCATAAATTATGCGTTTACGAAACCTACATTTGACATGAGCGGACTTGTTACTGAATCTCCTGGTCTTGAGGCAGTCGACATCAATAACAAACAATTTATCGGCGTTCCGTTGTTGGTTGGCTTTAATTACAGGCGTCAATATATGATATATCCGCTTGTTCAGGCTGGGATTATCGGGTATTATGCGCTGAATCAAAGCGTGGATTTAAATGGCGCTAGCGCTCCTGATGAAAAAGATTTTGTATTGACTATCGCAGGAAACGCCGGGGTAGGGATTAATTTGTTCGACAAAACATCAATCGAGCTGACGCTGTTTTACCACAGAGCCGAAAAAGCAGTATTTATCGCAGCTCGTGATAATTATATGCAGTCAATCGGCGGTAAATTGTCGGTAGTGTTCAGGCTTTAGTGTTTTGATTTCAGCGACTTTTTCCGTTGCTCAAGTTCACGGTTAAAACTCTGTATCATTGAGGCAAATTCGGATACGGTGACGCTTTTGGGGTCGATTCTAAAGCCCATGTACTTTGATATTTCTACGAGCGTTGAATTGAATCCTTCGCCGGTTGTATCATTGTCGGCGTCTTTGGCGGTCGCCCTTTCGTACTCCTGAATCCACAATTTTAGCGTGCCTTCTGCAACTTTAATGCTTGTTGAGCCGGTTAGTTTGCGCATGGTCTTTTCGTCGCCGGTCATTATGGCAAGCCTCAATCGCATAATACGATTGTGGTATGATTCGATTTTTTTTAGTCTGGTTAATTCTGCAGCGTATTGTCTGCTTCCAGATAACACCCCGTAATCGTCGTACAGCATCAGCAAGGCTGTTTTCGTATCGCTGAAAAACAGCCTGCAACGCCGCAAGGCTTTCGTATTGCCTTTCAGAGCGTCGATAAACCGATATAGCGGCGTCTTATCCGACCGATGATATGTATTTAATAAACTTATATTCCGTGCCTTCGCTGACAGCCTTTTCCCAAGCCGCCTCATCCATGAAGTCCGGATTCCCGTTTTTGCATTCATAAATAACAAAAAATTCTGTCTTACTTGATTTCTTCGACTTCGCTACAGCGAGCCTCTTTGCAACTCTCTCGATTACTTCGAGATTGTTTTTTGCCTTTATTTCAGAACACCCACAATTACTCATAATTCTATCCTTTTCTTAATTTCGTCTTTGTATAATTTTCTAACCTGATTGAGGTTTTTGTCGTTAAATCCGTAAATGTTCTTGCCGTAGTGATGTTCGAGCCATTGAGCGTAAGGTACTCCGGCGCTGTACACTTTAAAATTATTGTCGAACTTGAAGCTGTGGTAGAATCTGCCTGTCAGCAACAAATCCGGCGTCCGAAACGGGGCTTTTGAGCCAAAACTTGCTTTCAGTTCGGCGTATTGTTGTGAGGCGTATTTTGGAACTATACGTATCCCGTCAGAATCGTAGCCATATTCTAACTGTGTTCGGTTGATTTCCAAAACCGCCTGCTCGTTAGCAGTTACTACGTCCTTAGCTATCTGCACAAGGTCGATTTTATTGTACCTGTTAAAAACTTCGTCTATTGTTGCCATTTTAGAAAAAAAGGGAGAAATTGCTTTCTCCCTCTCCTGAAAAAACCTAAAAAACACAAAAACCTAACAATGAACTTTTATTCAGATTTTACCGAATTTTTCTTTTTGCCCGCAATCTTGCCATACGCCATAACAAGCCACTTTTCCCGTGTTTCGGGAACGAGGTCTGTACGGATGTGTGGGAAATGCAGTTTAACAAACTCTTCTTCCGTCATTTTTGAAACGGATTCGACATTGAAATCAACGTTATCTATCTTCATGACGTTACGGATTAACGGTTAATCTGCCGGATTCGTAGCCTACAATGCCCTTTGCTTCCAAATCAGAAACAGCTGCAAGGGAAACATAGTACTTGACCGTCGGCGCGGTAAATGTTACTGTGAAATCCTTTGTTGTAGCGTTCTTTGTTGCAGCCGAAACCGTCACGGCAGAGCCGTCGGAAGCTTTCGTTACTTTCCACAAATCCACATCCGCTAATTCGTCTGCGTAAAGGTCAAACAGATTCACGCGGTCGCATTTCGTTGTCACCGAAAATTTGTTTGTTCCGGTAGCAGCAATGACAAGATTCTGCAATCCTGTAAGTCCGCTGATGTCGTCGTCCTCTTCGAATCCGAAAAATCCGGATTCTTCAATGAACTGTCCCTGCTGACCGAAATTGATTTGCAACTTCGAGGTAATCACGTTTTGACCGTCATTGAATCCGCCGCCATATACTGCCACCGACGACGGGAGATATGGAGCAAGGCTGCCGTCGGCAGTTACGCGTCCCCAAAGTTTTTTGTCATTTGAAATGACGCAAACGCCTCCGTCCCATTGGTCGAACTGCTTCAAAGCTTTCGCCTTGCATAGACGTGCGGGGTACTCGAACAGGTAAATCGTCGCTCCGTCACGGAGTTTCTCCGTGTAACCGGTGGCGGCAAGGTTGCCCGTAACAGGCTCTTCGCTACTGTCGGTTATCTGCTCGATTCCGACAACCGGATACCAACGGAGTAACGAACTGTCGTCTTTTGATTTCGCCTTAATTAAGGCGATTAAATCGTCGGCGTCGGATTTGCTGATTTTCGCATCACGAGGGGCGAATATCACCGCTATCGGCGTGTTCATCTTCACATCACAGCGCGGAAGTCCTACGTTTCCGCCCGATGTTCCACAAAATGTTATATTTGCCATAATCTTTTTCTTTTAAATACAATTTTCTATTAATTTTAAATCTAAATTTAATTCTACGGCGTCGAGGTGGTCTGCAAATAAGGTCGCTAATCCTTGTGACTTTGCGGCCTCATTAAATGCAGATGTGCACCTGTGCCTGTCAATTTTCTGATACTTCAAATTCGATTCGGGAATAGACTGTATATGTATCGAACTTTTTAACGATTCAATAAATGCATCGTAAACAGGATATAACACCTGCGCAAAGACTTTTTCAATGCGTGTGTCCGGCGTGTAATTCTGGTCGGAACTTGCGACGATAAGCAACTGCAATGCGGCTTCCATATCCCAAGCCTTACCGGTTGCATGCGTCTCTCTAAAATCTTCGAGTAACATAATGCAAGGGTATTTTTGTTTGCGATATTCAGCCGTACGGCTTCGCTCTGTCAGTTCAGACGCAATCTCGCGGATATGTCCGTGAAAGAAAAACACGTCCCCGCCGTATCTTTTGGCGGTGGCGGCAACGACTTTACGAACTATATCTACGACAACAATCATATTCCAAACGAATTAATTTTTCTGTATCTTACTTTTCGACAATAATCAGGGTAATCGACGGAGTTGGTCAATTTGCAATGCAAATACTGCATACAATCGACCATTTCGTTCCATGCGCGCACGATTTTCGGCGACCAAGCCGATACTCTCTTCGCTGTTTCTGCCTCTGTCTCGACTGTGCCGATTCCGGCGGTCTCGACGCCTCTGTCGCGCATGTACTTGCAATAGACATACTCCGCTGCCGGATACTTTAACATATCGGCGAGAAGCGTCCACTTCTCCGGCACGGGGTCTTCCGAAAGTCCGGCGGCAAGCTCGGCGGCGAGTTCATCTCCAATCTGTTCGTGCAAAAATATTGGCTCGTACTTGTCGATGAACACTTGAACCGTAGCCTGAACCGACGGGCTTTCGAGTTGCCCGATTTCGATTTCACCCTGAAATATGTCGAAAACTACAATCATTATTCAACCGTTATTACGTATTTTTTTTCGGTTAAATATGGGACGTGAGAGGGGTGCACCTCGTACACTTCGCCCTCTTTCTTCAACCCCCTCTTTACAGCCGGATTTGTCGCTGTGGCTTTCACTGCGACAACGTCGGTCAATCTTACGAGCCTTACATTTACTGCTTTTACTGCTTCTTTTGCCATTTTTTTTAATAGTTTTTGACGTCGACCGGATTCGACTGAAGTCGACCGGATTCGATTCTGTCTATTTATGCTTCAAGTTCTGCAATAACGTCCGAAATAACGCCCTTTACCAACGCTCCGATTTCGTTTTGCGACATAATGCCAACGATGCGCATTTCTGCAAGAATCGTAATAACATTAGTCTCAAAATCGCTGTTCGCTCCGTTCAGTCCGTAACCGTAACGGAGTGTGTAATCCTGATAAACGAACAATCTGTACTTCGACAAGTCTCCGATAAGGAAATTGTCGGGGTCGATTTCGCCTGTTGGAACAACTTCGATGCCTTCCAATACTCCCGTCAAATCCAACAGCTGCCCTGTCGAATCTTTCCGCAGAATATTGTCTGTGTAATCGCACGGATTGACAAAGGCAACTAACGGTCCGGCAAAGCCCAATGAACGAATTTGCGATGCCGCAGCCGCTAATACTTCCGGTAATCCCGGAGCGGTTATCTTTCCGTTCAGACAGGTCTGGACATAGCCGCCGGCATACTCATTGATGCCTTTGATTTCTTCGCCTGCTCCTGTTCCGGTCAGGATTTTTGTATTCAAAAATCTCTGTAACTTCTCGCCGACAAGCCGCTCTGTTTCTGTCGCCATAAAACTGACGTCCGTCATCATTTCTTCGGCTACCTTCACGCGTACGGCGATCTTCTTTACTTTCGCGTCTTCGGTCTTGAAGTCAAAATCGAATAAGGGCTTCAACGCGCCTTGTGCAACAAATGCTGCGTCGCCCTCGCCATTAATCTCATTGACTAATGCGATGTTGGGAGTGCTGATGCTCGACCGCGAAATGTAGTTGATAATCCGTTGTGCCGGCAATGTAACCGGAACGACGCCCGGCAGGATAGTCGTACTTGGGATGTACGGGTTGGGCTGTGGGGCAATGTTCCCTGTTGTGGTGATAAGCCCGGCAGCCTTCATGTTTTCAAAGATAACATGGCTGTGTCCTGCTCTCGCTGCTTTCGTTTTTTCAGCGTTTTCGGTGTAAAAATCTTCCCACTTAAACGCCTTTTCGTCGCTCTGGACTTTCACCTTCCCTTTTAAATCTTCAAGCGATGTTTTTATTGCGTCAATGGAATCGCCGAACTTCGCTTTTTCAACTCCTTCGAGTTTCGTCGAAAGGTCTTTCAATTTCTCTTCGACCTGCGAGGCGTTCTCGGATGCTTCGACAACACTTTTGATGCTTCCGAGCGTATCGGCAAAGGCTGATTCAATTGCTTCAAACGTTTTTTTCGCATCTTCTTTGATGTCTTCCCTTTTCTTCAATTCGCCGATTTTTTGCATAATGGCGAACTCTTTTGCTTCAAATTCTTTCTTATTCATTTCTAATCACTTTAAAATAAATCATTTATATTTTTTCTTTTCGTCGGCTCTGATTCATTTTTAAGTGATTCTTTAATCGGCTTAAAATCGACAAGTGACTGATATTTTGCTATCATTTTTCGTATTTCTAACTGTTTTTCATACGCCAATCCCGCAAGCGTAATGTCTGTCTCTGCCTCCAGAGATTTCATTACGTTCTGATTGAATTGTGCAGACTTGCCAAACCCCAAAAATGGAGTGTTAGGGTTGCATCCAAACGTTACCGTCGAGCCTTCAAATAAAATGACTTCCTTCACAATGAAAGCATCATGTTCACTTGAGTACTCAATCTTATCCCAGACATACCTGTATCCGAAACTGTGCTGATTCAGCGTGCCGGATTTGTATTGCTCAATCGCCCTGTCCGCTTCGGGGATGTTGTCAAATTCCGCTTCAAAGTATAATCCCGTTTCGTCCTCTTCAAGTTTCAAATACTTCCCGAGCGGGATATGGCGGTCGTGCTGCCAAAGGTGCACAATCTTTTGCTGCGACTTCGATTCCGGGCCGTGTTCGCTGATTGATTTTGCGAAACAGCCTCTGACGAGTATATCTCCCGCATCGTCCTTTGTGTCGAAGGATGCCAAATACCCCTTTATGATACGGGAATCTTTTTCGACGCTTACTTTTTCCGCAAATGCCTTGTAGCAAAATGCAGGTGTGTTTATTCTCTTTATCTGTAATTTTTCGCTGTCTTTATTCATGACTGTAATTTTTTATTTGGGTCAATATTCAAATATCTGCTTGCCTCAAGTCGCCATTCTTCCTGTGTTATGTTTCCTGCCGTGAAAGCGGCGTTGAGGGCGTTTATTGCTATGTTCATAGCGTTTGCTCTTTCCTTTTCGTTTTTTTGAAAAACATAAAGGTCGGAATAGTCTAATTTTAAATGCAATCCGTGCTTTTCAAGAATTGCGGCTGTGAATTTTTCCGCATCGCTCTTCGATGTGGGTATTGCATTAGCATTGTACAAGTATTCTATTGCCTCGTGCTGATTGCTGAACGTCGAATTTGAGCCGCCGGGCAAAAGATTATATGGCACATCGTACACGCCGGCAATCCTCTTTTGTGCCTCTTCACCAAGTTCAATCAGCATCAAATCGCGCGTTGGAAACGACATCGCCTGCCACTTCAAAGCCATTTCTGTAATTATAATCTGGTCTTTGTTCATCTTTAAGCCATACGTTTCTTTGTATTTTTGTTGCAACATCTCCCGCTCGTCTTCAAATAATCCTGTTGCGATTTGGTCATTCAGGTCTTTCGACAAAATTCCGATTGCGCCCTGCCGTTCAACGATAGTTTTCTCTGATTCGTTAATTGCTCCGGCAAGGTCGTACTCGTTGAATATTGACATCATTACGGATTCGGATATTAGCGGGTTGCAGGCGTCAGGGATTGAATCACGGAAAAATATCAAATCTGAAAATTCTATCTCTACTTTCGTACCTGAAAGGCTTATTTTATTTACAATATTCGTTTCGTCTTTCTGATTATAGACCAAATAATCTCTGCTCAACTGAAAATTGAGTAGTGGCGGCGGTATAACAAACATTGCAAAGGGCGTAGCTCCCGGAAAGGCTCGCGCAAGGTAAATCACAGACCATCCATATATGAGACGATAGATTTCTTTCAATACATACAGTTCTGAAAATGACTGAATGAAATTCGGCGTCTTAAACAGCCTGCGAAATTCTTCCGCCGACTTCGGCTCGTTGCCGTCTTTGTCTAATATGTAAGGAACTGCCACCGCCAAGCATTTAGCGCGCTTGTCAATGACGGTTCTAACTTGCGAAATGTATTGATAGGCTTTGAAATAGTTATGTCCGTAAAAGACGCCGCGTCCGGACATGGTTATTGGATACCACCATGTCTTTGGGTGTTCCGCCTGTCCGCAATCTTTGTCCTTTTTTTTGCTTTTGCTATTTATGCCAAAAAACGCCATTTCAATTTTTTCTGCAAAGAAAAGGGTTTTTGTTTGTGGAAAGATTTGTTTTTTGAAATTTTGTTAAAAAGTTGTTAAAAAGGCAATAAAACAGGTGAGCTAAATATTTACGGTTGTTGAAAAGTTCCGAATTAATGCGCATAGATGTGAAAAAGGGAATTTTCAAAAACACATAAATAGTTATAAATTATAGACTTATTGAAAAAAAAGGGAATTGAAAGGGAATTGAAAGGGAATTCCCTTTTAGCAAAAAGGGGGAAATGCGATATTGCCATAACGCTATATTTATCAATAGTGTATAGGTGATAAAAAAATAAAAACTCGAAGGTAAATTTCAGGGAAAATGGAAAACGCCGTAAAATTCTGTATATTAGCGTATTGTTAGAATAAGGGGGATGCTTATGAAGAAAAATCCCTTTTTTTTACCTTTTTTACCTTTTTCTGCGATTATTTCGGCTTTTTTATTAAAAAAATTAAAAAAAGCTCAAAATCATAAATCGTTGATTATTAAACAATTAACGATTTAGAAGTGTTAAATTATGTTAAATTATGTTAAATTATGTTAAATCTTATGTACGATAGTACATAATTCAAAAAAATGTATTATCTTTGCATCAGAAATTAATTCATTAAACGATGACAGTAAAAGAAATTTTTAATCAGATTAGTAAGGGGTTGAACCCCGATTCGTCAATAATCAGTAGTATTGGCGAAGTTATCACTCACGATGCAGAGCAACGGAGTGACAGATTTAGAGCAGATATTCTCCAATATCTCCCGAAAGAATCATTGGCATACAAGATTGTTTTTGATGCCAACAGACTTTCTGAAAAGCAGTTGTGGGCGGTTGCTTATGAACTGCTGAAAAGTCAGGATTATTGTGAGAAGTTGGCAGCGGACATGGCGGAAACGGCTGAATATATCCGCCATGAAAAGGCACGCAAAAAAGCCAAAAAAGAAGCAAAAAAGGCGGAAATAACCGCCGCGCTCAACAGGACACCAATCAGAAAAGAGGATAATGACAATTTGGTTGGTTGCAATGTTAAACATGGAGCTTTTGGCGAGGGAATCGTAACATCCGAAACGGACGATAAGATTACTATTAATTTTAAAGTCGGTGAAAAGACTTTATTAAAACGATTTACAAAACTTGAAAAAATATAAAGAAATGATAATAGACACAAAATACAATCACAAGGCGGTTGCTAAGGCAATCGTCGCGGAGTTCAAAAAGAGAGGTGTTGCAGAGGCGACATCAAACAACTCCAACACAACGACGACTTCATATTATAAAGTGAAACACAAAGGCGTAACGTTTGATTTTCGCTTCTCAAGCCATTCTCAGTGGTCAGACGACCGGGCTGACGCTACTCCAGACAGCGAAGTCGTTTTTGAAGAAATCAAAATAACTTTCGTACATATTTCGACCGACGAATTAGAGCCAAAAAAGGCGGACATTATCGGATTCATGAATTGGGTTGAAATATGGAACTCCGAAAATCATGATAGCCGTCCTGATTTTGACTATATGCTTGAAAAGTCGAAACATAATCCGCTTTTCAGAATAATGATAAAAAAGGAATTGATTGAGAAAATATCAGGAATTCAGAGAGAAAAAGCGGAAAGAGAGAAAGCGGAATTGCCAATTTTAAAGGAGATTGACGCTGCATTTCTTAAAATCGCAAAATTTGATGTGGCGCTAATCGAATTAAAGAAAGAGGACGCGAAAGTACGCGAAAAAATAAGTGCTGACGACCTCAGAAAAGCCGAAATCTTAAATATTTTGCCGATAAATGAGTTTGTCAAAGATTTTGATTTTGAGTATAAAAAGATAAATGGGGATGAAATTCAAAGCCGAGCATTTAGCAAACTCAATGATTTACAAAAACAAATCGACAAAAATGAGGAGATAAAGCTGATGAGAGTCGCGCAAAATAACTCAATTTGGGGATCGCGGTCATTCGACCCCCGCCTTGAAAATGAAGAATATAAGGAAGATATGCTCAAGAAATACAGAGAGGACGGCGAAAAAGAATTTATATCTCTGTCTAAACAGTATGCCGAGCAAGAGGAGTATTATCGGCTAAAAGAACAGGCGGCGAAAGAATTTGAAAAAAAGATAGACGATTTTGGGAGAGAAAAATACAATTCTTTGCAGAAAGAATTAGACGAAATAGAGAAATACGGACGGCAGCCACTCCCGTCAGCAGAAGCGAAAGAAAAAATCGCAAAGCTGAAAGAATACCTGTTCGAGGAATACACGGTCGATACTTACAGCCCGTCGCATTTCTGGACATTCAATCCAACGCGTGGATTAATTGAAATGGGCGCAAAGTATGTGAAACGTGTAGACGCGAAGCACGGAACAAGCGATTACGACTTTTTCAAGAAAGACGTATTGAGTGAATTGCTTCCTGACGATAATAAGTATTCCGAACTTGCCGCTAAGGAAGATAAGGCAGAAAAGAAAGCCATTTTGTCGGCAAGCACGGAACAGGACAAGATAGATGCAAATTCTGCGTTTTGGTTCGAGTTCAATACGCGCATGAGACAAATCCTCTCCGACAGCCCTGATATTAAATAAAAATAAAAAGTTATGATTGTAAAGAAATTACGCAAAAAGTTAAAGTTATCCCAGGGCAAATTAGCAAATCTCTCTGGGATTAACCAGTCACATATCTCGAGAATTGAGAGTGGAAAGAAAGACCCTTCCCTTTCGACGTTGGAGAAAATTGCTAACAGTGTTGGCAAAAAAGTTGATTTTGTGGATAGATAACACTCAAAATTTCGTTTAAAACACATTGATAAATAAATATTTACAAAAATGTTTGGATGATAACAAAATAAATTCATATATTTGCACTCTGTTTTCAATGCGAAAGCATGTGAATTGGTTTCAAAATTAGGCATTCGTCCCCAAGACGAATGCTTTTTGTTTAAAACATAATTTTCTTTCTTATTTCCGTCAAAAAATCGATTGGAGTGTCGGGATGCAGGATTACTTTGCAACGTTGTTGCTTCCGTTCCGCCATTGATTCCATAATCGTAATTGGGAATCCTTTTAGCGGATTGCCGTTTATCGAAAATGAGATATACCCGAAATTTCCGGTGGCAAAGGGGCCGAAGGCTCCGGTTAGCCCTACCGGTATCGGAGCGTCAAATTCGACGTAATACGGAATAAACAGTTTGCCGGAAAGCGACGATATTGGTACATTGTCCTTTTCCGTTATCGTAGTTATGCCGTCGGTACTTTTGAGGTTGCTGTCTTGACGGTCGGATGATATGAACTCAATATCTTCCGGCGTCTTGTCGAAAATCGAAGCAAGCCAGCCGGAGTTCCGGAGCAGGCAACGTTTCGGAGAAAGCAGGGCGTTGAATACGCCTAACGGGTTCACTGACCCACTGATTATTTGGATGTCTTTGTTTACAACGATTTGTCCGCTCGTTTCGTGTTTGACGTGAACAAAAAACGGGTCATTATCCGAATCGCTGTCGGTTGTGGTCTTGTTTTCGAGGTTTATCTTAGTGAACTGTATGCCGTAACTGTCGGCTCTTACGTTGCTTATCATGTCGAGCGTTTCGCTGTTATTGTTGATTTTAACCTCAAAATTCAGCGTTATGTTAAATTCGTCGCGCCCGTTCCGTTCGTCATATTCGTTGTCGGGATAGCCAACTTTGATTTTGTTTGCAAGAATATCACTTGCTATTGATACTTCCGATTCTATCACTTCGCCGACGTCTGCAATTTCTACGTTGTTGAAAAAGTAACTTTTTTCTTCGATGATATATTCGTTGCCTATCGTGCCGAAGTCTGCGCCGAGTATTGCGGCTACTGATTTGTTTAATTCTTCGAGCGTTATTTTTATTGCCGCGTTATCAAATCCGCGTATCCCGTCGCCGGATGTTACGTAGATATCTTTACCGATTCCGAGCGTCAAAAGTTTGCTGATGATGTTGAAATTTGACGGGTATATTTTTTCGATTAACTTTTGAAACAGATTGTACAAAGGTATTCCGTAAAAAGAAAATGGCGCGGTTGGAGCAGAGTATTCAATTCTTATATCCGGCGTTCCGTCGTCAAAGGCATTCAAAAAACCGACATTAACCATTTGCATCGCATCGCCGTCGTCTGCAAAAAAAGACAGTCGTAAATAATAGTCTTGATTATTAAAGTTAAAATTGGAATAGTTAATATCAACTTCGACGGTTGTGTTGCTGTTGAAATAATGAAATTGCTGCACGCCAAGCACGGTTCTCACTCCCTGCGAAACAAAATATACCGTTGCGTTTACGTCGCCAAAATCAAACATTCCCGAATTTGTGAAAAACTTGATTTTTCCGATTATCGACGACATTGTTCCGCTCCCGATCGGATTAAATAATCTCGTGTTCGTATTAACGTCTGTCTCATTAAATGACATGGGATATTGTTCAGATATAAAATTGAGTGGTATTGGGACGTATAAAAATCCGGACGTGTCCACTTTCTCTTCTATCTTCGTAATTGCTACAGCTTCACCGCCCAAATACACCCCGTCCGGTACATCAATTTTATATTCGCTTCCGATCGGTATCTCGTACTTCGCTCCGCCGTGCTTGCTCAAATAATCCGGCAATCCCTCGTCGGTGAACGGACATTCAAAAAATATGTCTGTGTCTTTTGCTTCGACAAAAGCCGCCTTGCAATTAAATTCAAGTACGTATCGCCAATCTGCAGAATCGTATGTATGCCGGTAAACTCTCAAGTTTACAATTTCTTCCAAACCTTTTGACAGGGCGGCGCGCATGAAGTCCGCACCCTCTTTAACGAAGCGCAGCGGAACGGCGAATGTTCTGTGTATGCCTGCGCTGTTTTTTAACTCCCGTTGCCACTGAATCTCAAGGTCGCGCCAGCCTTGCGGTGCATAATTCAATTCTAATTCTACGCCGTCGTGTTCAAGTATGAATTTTAATTTCTTATCCCAGCCATTCGCGCCTTGTATTACTTCCATTGCTCTATTTTTTAATTAATTTAAATCCTACAAACAAGAGTAGTAATCCGGCAAGTATTCGACCGGCGTATATCTGAAACCACTGCCAGCCGGTTACTCGGTTTACTTCCACTTCGACAGTTTCCTTTACCGTCTCTAAGACGCGTATTGTATCAGATAATCGCACCGTATCGGACCGCACCCGGTCCCGATAAGAGATTTTCGTGTGCCATTTTTCGATGAAAACGGTGTCGCTTCTCTCTCGTATGTAAATACTGTCGCGCTGATAGACGAGCACGCTGTCAATCTGCTTTTGAATCTGTATCTTTGTCTGCGTATTGCGTTCGACGTGTTCGCTGACGTTTGCAATTTTCGCGCCTCGACAACTCGACAGCATGATAATTGTGAGTATTATGATTAACTTTTTCATCTTAATACCCTGCTTTTAATTTGTTTAACAAGTACTTGATGATATAGTCATATAATACCACCGCAATCGCGAATGACGGGATAATCGCATGTAAACCGTCAATTTTTGCGACTAAATACACAATCCCGATGACGATTCCCACGCCAAAGGTCAGCAGTTTTTTGATGCTGCATACGGCCTTGCTAAACCAAAGCCGGATGATTAGATACGAGAACAATATGACAGTTACGATGTAACCGATGCTTATCGTTTCACTTAATTTTGTAAAAATTTCTTCCATTTCTTCAATCATTTATGTTATTTAAAAATACGTTATAAAAATCGTCAAACACAATCTTTAAATTGCGTTCGAGGTTTTTCTCATTCTTAGCCTTATCCGACACCCACGCGT
>JAISXV010000170.1 GCA_031270335.1 Prevotellaceae bacterium
GAAGCCGGAAAAGGTATGCCTTCGACTTATCGCTTAGCGGTCGTCCCATTCTTCCGAATCGACTATATCCTGCACGACAAAAACATGGAATCACTGACTTACTCCGTTCACCAAATCGACTGCTCCGACCATTACCCGGTCTCGGCAAAAGTGAGTATCGCGGAGATTGACAAAAAAAATAATTAATGATTATGAGAAAAGTTTTTATAATATTGACATTAATAAGTCAAACGGTATATTCGCAGAATCTTCAAACGGTTAATACGAAAGCTGGATTTAAGGATTTTTGTTTCTCGGCGAAAATCCATTCAGCACAACTGTTTAAGACCGGCGACCGGTTTTCAGAGCCTGTCATCCGGTTAAATTCGGATGAAACTGTTACGCTTGTTTTCGACGAATTGATTCGTGTCAACGATGTTGAAGACGATTATTACTACACTCTCGAACATCGCGACGCCAACTGGCAGGAAGAAAACCTGATTGTAAACGACTACATGTCAGGATTTCCCGAAAACTACATCAACGAAGTCAATCTGTCGCAGGGGACAGTTTTGAGTTATCGCAATTTTGTCGTTACCTTACCGAACGAAGATGTCAATTTGAAAATCTCGGGCAACTATCTCATCAAAATTTTCGAACGCAACTCCGGCAAACTTGCGCTGGTCAAAGGATTTTCGATAGTTGAGCCATTGGCGGCAATCAATACGACAAAAATTGTTCCTGCCGTAGTTCCGTGTATGCAACAGTTTGGCGTCAAGGTCGGATATTCGTCGTTAAAAGTCATTGATGCGTATCGAAATCTGAAAATCAGGGTTGAACAGAATTATGCAGCAGTTCCGGGCGTCGAAAATCTCTTACCCGCTTTTGTTCAGCCTAATATCGTCGATTATGCCCGTCCCGACAAAAATATCTACAATGCCCGCAACGAATACCGTGCTTTTGATACGCGCTCGCTGATCTATAATGGACATGGGGTTGCACGTCACTCGTTTGAGGGCGTACACCATGTTGAACTTGTGGAAGACGCCGAACGTTCGGACTATCTGTCGGCACGCGATATCAACGGAAAATACATGATTGCGTCCGACAATTCCACCGACCCTGAGACGCAATCGGAATACGTGGATGTTCTTTTTTCGTTTGCTCCGAAAATGTCCGTCGAGGGCAGGATATTTCTATTCGGCGAACTGACAAACTACTCTGTCGCCGACAGATACGAGATGCTGTATATCGACGGTTCCTACAAATGTATTGTCCCGTTGAAACAGGGTTTCTACAATTATCAATATGTGATTCTGGACAAAAATGGCGAATTGGACATGTATTCTACTGAAGGATGCTTCTACGAAACTGAAAATGTTTACAGTGTGTATGTCTATTACCGGCTGCCCGAAGACAGATACGACCGGCTGGTCGGATTCCAAAAAGTTACAAACAGATAAATTGATTTACGATTTTTGATTTATGCAAATATTATTACCCGACTGGTCTCAATATGAATTGATTGACTGTGGAAATTTCGAAAAGTTAGAACGTTTCGGAAAATATGTTCTTCGACGTCCGGAGCCGAAAAGCGTCTGGGGAAAGTCGATGAAAGAAGCCGAATGGCAAAGGCTTGCAAATACTACATTCACAACCGGCGCCGGTTTTAACAAATCCGGCAAAGAAGATTCCGGGACGTGGACAGGCGATAAACTGCCGGAACAATGGATTGTCCCGTACAATTACAAAGGACTTAAAATGAGACTTAACGCTGCGCTTACATCATTCAAGCATGTGGGTATCTTTCCCGAACAGGCGCCGAACTGGAATTACATCTATGACAGTGTGAAATCGTTGGAATTGCCCTCGCCGAAGGTACTCAATCTTTTTGCCTATACCGGCGCTGCGTCGTTATCGGCAAAAGCGGCGGGCGCCGACGTCACTCATCTTGATTCGGTGAAGCAGGTTGTCAGTTGGGCGCGCCGCAACATGGAATCGTCGGGAATAGACGGCGTGAGATGGGTCGTCGAAGACGCTCTGCGATTCGTCAAGCGGGAAGCGAAACGGGGAAACCTCTACAACGGAATAATCCTCGATCCGCCTGCTTACGGTCACGGAACTGATGGCGAAAGATGGAAACTCGACGACAATATTCTCGAAATGATGTCGTTGTGTAAAACAATCCTGATGGCCGAAAAATCGTTTCTGGTGCTGAATCTCTATTCGAACGGATTCTCCGCAATCGTCGCCGACACTCTCGTCGCAAGCATCTTCACAGGATACAGGGAAAAAACTTTTGGCGAACTCGTGCTTCGAGACAAGTTCGATAAAAAACTCCCGCTAAGCGTTTTTGCGAGAGTGAAATTTTAATGTTGCCGGTATTTGAACGGATTTTTATTCAAAATATTAGTCGCTACAATTTCAATGTAGGTTTTTGTTTCATCTTCCTTGTCTTTCAAAAGATTGACTTCGGCAGTGACTTTCTTCGAGCAGACGGTTGATTTTTATTCTTGCCTGTGCTTCTTTCTTTGTCATATATTTTTAATTTTCTTCGTAATAATATGAATAATCAATGCCTTTCATAAAAGTTTCTCTATCGTTGATTTTATTTGTTAAAGCATTTTGCACTAACGATTTAATATCATCGGCGTTTGAAACGCTTTTTCGCATCGCATTCAGATAATCGTTTTTGTTTATTTTACTCCAATCCACGCATTTTTTTAAAGAGCGTTTGAACATTAAATCAAGCCAAATGCGGGTACTTCTGCCGTTGCCTTCCATAAAAGGGTGGGCGACATTCATTTCCACATATTTGTCCATAATTTCGTCAAACGTAGTTTCGGGCATATTTTCTATTGTTTTCAAAATAGTGGGGAAATAGAGCGCATTGGCAAAAGTGAAACCGCCTTTACTGATATTTTTGTTACGAATTTGTCCTGCAAAATCATACAGTCCGCCGAACAGATAGGCATGAATTTGTTGCAGGCATTTCACGCTTCCGGGTTCCAAACTCGCCAATATGCCGCTTTCAAACAGCGAATATGCTTTTTTCTTGCTTTGTCCGTCAATGGTGTTGTCGCTGTAAAGAAACCAATCAAGAAACTTCATTGCTTTGTTGCCCGGAAATTCTTTGGCAAGAGCAATTATTCCTTCTGAATCAAGGCAATCTGTTTCACGCTGTTTGCCGTCAGGGGCAA
>JAISXV010000177.1 GCA_031270335.1 Prevotellaceae bacterium
TTTCAGAACTGTAGCATCCGTAGCATATACCGGATAATTTGCCTTTACATTTTGCAGATATGCCAGATTAGCCTGTTCGGACGAGCCGGATAACATTATGAAATTGACATTGTTATTCGTTGAATATTCGTAAAGTTGATTCAAAACGTCCGAGTTTTTAAGTTTTGCATGACCGATGTCGGCAGAAGTAATAAATATCAAATATCCGCCCTGTGCAAAGATGTCTTCGTGAATAGATTCTCTTGTTTCCAAAGAAGTTATCGAAAAATCTTTTGTCGGAGGATCATATCCTTTCTTCAACAGTTTCGGTGCCGGAGTATCCACATGCTTCCATGTCGTATCGGGAAGATTGTCGAGTGTGAAAATCTCTTTTTTTCCGTCTTTTTCGTAGATGAATGTACTCGGTTCGTAAACATCTGCCGGAGCGTCTTCGGGGATAATCATTCCTTCGGGAATATTGGCGCCCGCCCTGTATGCCATAAAATCAATGAATGGCAAATGTCGGTACGTATAAATCGAAATACACGATGAAACAATCAGTAAAAGTATTGCAATAATCCATTCTTTTTTATTGTCAAATATCTGCCGGTAATTTTTTCGTTCGACGAAAGCGTATATGACAAATGGCATTATAATCAGATTCTTGTAGAATGTTTGCCAATTGGTTAACTTTACGGCGTCGCCGAAACAGCCGCAATCCTGAACGGCGTCGGTTATTGCCAAAACCAAAGTCAATCCGGTCATGAACGTCATGAACAGTATCGCTCCCAAAGAAGCAAGTTTCATTCTCAACCCAAAAAGGAAACATAACCCGATAATCAACTCAACGGCAGCGAGCAAAATCCCGAAAAACAAGGCTCCCGGCTCTAACGCCAACATTCCGAACGCCTCGAAATATTCGCCGAATTTAATCTCCGAGCCAATGGGATCTATCGCTTTGACATATCCCGAAAATATGAATAACAGACCGATAGCTATTCTGGCGACTGTTCTAAATATGCATCTTAATCTCATAATATCAACTATTTTAAGACGCAAAATTAGTAATATTTTTTCAATCTACTAATCCTGATCATTTTTCTTTGAATATGATGAAGACAGCATCAAAGTTAACGCTCCGTCGCTGGTGATATTGTTTGCTGTTCCGAAACTGTCTTGCAGAGCGAAAACGCTAAACAACAAAGCTGTAGCTGTTTCATCGAATCCCACTACGACCTGAATCAGTCCCAGAGATGCTACAACCGTTCCTCCCGGCAGTCCGGGCGCTCCGATAGCGAAAATTCCCAACAGGAGAGTAAACAGCGCCAGCGTATCTATCGAAGGAATAGAGCCATACAGGATTTGCGAAATGACGATAACCAAAAAGACGATGTTCAATACTGACCCGCAAAAATGGATGTTAGCAAAAAACGGAATAGCGAATCCGCGTACATCATCATCTAATACGTCGCTTTTTTTGGCGGCTTCGATAGCAACGCCCAGCGAAGCCGCCGATGATTGCGTACCTAATGCCGTGAGAATGACCGGTCCATAGTGTTTCAACACACGCCATGGATTTTTTCTCGAATAGAGACCTGCAACAAGATAACTGAACGCTACCCATACAACATTACACAAAATCGTGATAATGATAAATACCGCAAAAAAAGGCAGTTGTGAGTTTACCGTTCCTTCATAACTCAATATGCTGAAGTTAAAAAATACAAAAAACGGCAAAACAGGTATCAGTATTTTGTTCACCATTGCAGTAACGATGTCTTGAAACTGATACAGCAGATTTTCAATCTTTTCCGCGTTTGTCCATACAATTGCAAGTCCTACCGTCAATGCCAGCGCCAAAGCGCTCATGACCGACATAAGCGGCGGAATATCCAGACGGAAAATCATTTCCGGCAGTTCTCTTATGGCGGGCGACGATTTCAAGTCAAAAAGCGAAATGCTTCCATAGCCCGCAAATATCGCAAAAACCGCAGCGATAACCGACGATACATAAGCAATTAACAGCGATATACCCAATATTTTGGAAGCATTTTTCTTCATACGCGTGACCGATGAGGCGACAAATCCGAATATGATAAGCGGGACAAGAAAAAAGATGATTTGTCCCAACACGTGTTTCACCGGCAAAATGACGCTTATCACTTTTTCGCCGGCAAATTGACCTGCAAACAAACCTGCCGCCACCGAAAGAATCAGTTTAAACGCCATGTTTGAAAAGATTTTTTTCGTTTTCATATCTTTATATCTCAATATTTTATTCTGTAATACTTCATTTTTTCACTCGGTAATCTAATGCAGGCGCTCTGTCGCCCAACAGCGGTTCATATTTGAAATCTTTGCCGCGTCGGCTTTCAAATTCGTCTTTTGCTTCCGATACTAATTGCGGATTGGTGTACAATTCGATGGCTGTCAACGAAAATACTTTGGCTGCGTTGATAAGGCTTTTTGTACCGATAGTCGATCCGCCTGAAGCCACGTTTTGCCAACTGTGTCCTGCGCTTCCCGGAACAAATGTCGCCGTCCCGAAACTGACGGTCGGCACATTCCAGCTTACGTCGCCGACGTCGGTCGAACCTCCGCCCCATGACGGTTTTTCTTCTGCCAGCGGTATCACGGTTTCCACCTGTTTGAGGATGCTGTCGTGTTCGTTCAATCCTTTGACTATCTCTTTGGCAAAGGCGAGTTCACGCTCATCATACTTCACTCCGCCGACTGTTTCGAGTTTGCTCTGAACAAGTTCGGAAAGAGTCCGGTTACCCAGCAACTCGTAAAATCCGGCAACAATTTCGGATTCGACCGTCGTCTGTGTTCCTTTGGCAGCGCCCTCGGCTGCCTGCCCGACCCATTCCACAAGTTGTTTCAGCACATCTCTTTTGGGACTGCGTATATAATAGGATACCTTGGCATAGTTTGGCACTACATTCGGAGCTTCGCCTCCGTTGACTATCACGTAATGGATACGGGACGAAATCGGTACATGCTCGCGCAAAAGATTAACCATATAATTAAACGCTTCCACTCCGTCAAGGGCAGAACGTCCTTTGTCGGGACTGCCAGCCGCATGAGCTGCAACTCCTCGAAAAACGTAATCGACCATCAGGATAGCCGTTCCCGTGCCTACGCTTACTCCGTTGCCGGTAGCCGGATGCCAGTCGAGTACAATGTCCACGCCTTTGAAAAGTCCTTCACGCACCATGTAAACCTTTCCGCCGCCGCCTTCTTCCGCCGGAGCGCCGAAGACCTTAATTGTTCCGGCATGATTGTTTGCCTGCAACCATTCTTTGATGGCTACAGCGCCTGCTATCGAAGCGACGCCGAAAACATTGTGTCCGCAGGCATGTCCGTTACCTCCTTCGACAAGTGGTTTACGATAAGGCACAGTGTCTTGCGACAAGCCGGGCAGTGCGTCAAATTCCGCAAGAATGCCAATCACCGGACTGCCCGAGCCGTAAGTAGCCACATACGCAGTAGGCATACCGGCAAGATTCGCTTCGACCGTAAAACCGTTTTCTTTCAAATGTCGTTGATGGTCGCCGGAACTCTGAGTTTCGAGAAATCCAAGTTCGGGGTGACTCCAAATCAGTTTCTGCAACTTGTCGTACGTGCCGAACGATTTATCCAGATATGCAATTGCAGCATTGTCTAACGGATTGTTTTTTTTCTTTTTCTGACCGTACGCAGTCGAAAAAATCATCAATAAACTAAAAAACGTAATAAATATCTTTCTCATAATTAGAATAATTAGAATGATTAAT
The DNA here is from genome assembly GCA_031270335.1 of Prevotellaceae bacterium. Taxonomy (GTDB): domain Bacteria; phylum Bacteroidota; class Bacteroidia; order Bacteroidales; family UBA932; genus JAIRLF01. Next base: position 3,756 of record JAISXV010000177.1, read on the forward strand.
ATAAAATTTTAACGTCGCAAAGGTAGATGGTTTATATATCCTGTGAAATACCACTTTTGTGGTATTTTATGTTTAAACCATGATTTGTATGCTTAATTCAATCACTGTTTCGAACTTGTCGCCGGGTATCTATATGCTGAATGTCATCAGCAAAACCGGAGAGAACGAAGTGGCGGGAATAGTTAAAAATATCTGCTCTATCTCACTAATAGACAAGAATTAAAAGCTATTATCAGTCGGCAAACAGGAAAATATTATTAGCATTAAATATTTTTTTGCTACATTTGCGCGTCAAAATTTAGAACTGTAATGTATTTATGTCAAGTTTTTTGTTAGACGAAATGGATCAGAGGATACTTTTTCACTTAGTATGCAATGCGCGGACGCCTTTTTTGGAGATAGCGCGTGAGTGTGGAGTGTCGGGCGCTGTGGTACACCAGAGAGTCAAGAAGATGGAAGACGCCGGTATAATCGTCGGTTCTCAATTTATCATCAAACCCGAAAATTTGGGATACAGCGTTTGCGCCTTTATCGGAATACAACTGACCGAGCCGGGCAAATACAATGAAGTAGCGATTAAACTGATGCATGTGCCGGAAGTTGTCGAATGTCATTACGTTACAGGCGACTATGCCGTGCTGATAAAAGTCTTTTGCCGCGACAACAATCACCTCCTGACAACGCTCGCCGACAAAATCCATATCATATCGGGAATAGAACGGACGCACACGTTTCTGTCGCTCGACAGGGCGTTCGAACGTCAAGTGTATGTGAAAGATAAAAATATTTTAAAACAATTAATAAGTGTAAATAATGAATAAAAGTATTGTATTATTGATGATGCTCGGATTATCGGTATCATGTAAAGAAGAAGAAAAAAGTATGAAAGTATTACTCGAAACAAGCGAGGGAAACATTGTGTTGCAACTGTATGACGACACTCCGCAACACAGCGAAAATTTCCTTAAATTAGTTAAGGATGGTTATTATGATGGCGTTATATTCCACAGAGTTATAGCGAATTTCATGATTCAGACGGGCGATCCGAACTCGAAAAACCCGAAACCCGACGGACGATATGGAAGCGGTGGACCCGACTATAAAATTCCTGCGGAAATTTTGCCTAATCATCACCACAAAAAAGGCGCTCTGGCAGCGGCGCGCACCAACAATCCTGAAAAGGCGTCGTCAGGTTCGCAGTTTTATATAGTGCAGGGTAATGTTTTCGACGCTGAAGATTTGAACGCTATGGAGACGAATAAAAAAGCTGTCAATCCTGCTTTTAAATTCAGTGAAGAAGCCGTCAAAAATTATACTGCAACAGGAGGAACTCCTCATTTGGATGGAGAATATACTGTTTTTGGCGAAGTCATCGAAGGTCTGGATATTGTGGACAAAATCGCTCTTACCAAAACTCAACCGGGCGACAGACCCGTTAAGGATATTTTCATCAAAAAAGCAACTGTTGTCAAGAAAAAGTAATCGATTGCAGATGAGAGAAAAGATAGAACAATTAATGAAAAAGATTGAGGAGTTCAATGCCGGAACTCCTCAACATTTGGAAGAATTTCGCATACGTATTTTAGGAAAAAAGGGTGAACTCACCGAAATGTTCGACGAATTTAAAAACGTCGCCGCCGAACAGAAACGGGAAATCGGAAAACTCCTGAACGAAGTGAAAATCACGGTGCAGGAGAAACTGAAATCGCAAAAAGAACTGTTCGACAACGTTGAAACCGGCAAAAATATCGCCGACAAAACTTTACCCGCCAACGCCGACAGTCTTGGCTCAAGGCATCCCATCTCTTTGGCAAAAAACGAAATACTGGAAATATTTACACGTCTGGGCTTTACCGTTGCCGACGGTCCCGAAATCGAAGACGACTGGCATGTGTTTTCGGCTCTTAATTTTCCGCCGAATCATCCGGCACGGGATATGCAGGATACGTTTTTTATCGAACAAAATCCTGATATACTGTTACGTACGCACACAAGTTCCATACAGGTCAGGACGATGGAAAAGCAAAAACCGCCGATACGCGTCGTTTGTCCGGGCAGAGTGTTCCGTAACGAAGCGATTTCGGCGCGGGCGCACTGCATTTTTCATCAAGTCGAAGGACTGTATATCGATAAAAATGTGTCGTTTGCCGATATGAAACAGACGCTTCTCTACTTTGCTCGCGAAATGTTCGGCGAAAATACGGAGATAAGGCTGCGACCGTCGTTTTTCCCGTTCACCGAACCTTCTGCCGAAATGGATGTGTCGTGTAAAATCTGCGGCGGCAAAGGCTGCAATATCTGCAAATATACCGGATGGCTCGAAGTTCTCGGCTGCGGTATTGTTGACCCCAACGTGCTGGAATCATGCGGTATCGACAGTAAAGAATACACCGGATTTGCTTTCGGAATGGGCGTCGAACGCTTGGCGATGCTCAAATGGCAAGTGAAAGACTTGCGATTGTATTTCGAAAACGACGTCCGTTTCCTCGAACAGTTTCAGTCTGCTATATAATTAAAATAAAGTTAATTGGACTGTATAATTCTTGGTATTGAAACCGGCGGCGACAACTGTTCCGTCGTCCTGTCGAAAGGCGACGAAATCATTGCACTCAAAGAAAATGCGGGCAGAGAACATTCGAAATATCTGTCGGTGTTCATTGACGATATCATCAATGACACAGGGCTTTCGTATGAAGATATCGACGCTGTCGCCGTGAGCAAAGGTCCCGGCTCGTACACCGGATTGAGAATCGGAGTAGCCACAGCCAAAGGAATATGTTACGGAACAGGTAAACCTTTGATTGCGATAAACAGTTTGCTGTCGTTGACTTCGGTGTGTCACAATGTTTTAGCGCCCGAATCACAACTTCTATACTGCCCGCTTATTGACGCACGCCGGCTGGAAGTTTACACTGCCATGTTTGACGCTTCGTTGCGACAACTGTCTGATACGGAAGCGATGATAATCTCCGAAAACAGTTTTGCGGAAATATTGTCCGTGCAAAAAATCTGTTTTTTCGGTAGCGGAGCAAACAAATGCAAGATGATAATCACAAACCCCAACGCCATATTTGTCGATATCGAAAATTCGGCGTCGGGACTTGTACGTCCTGCCGTAGAAGCGTTCAATAACAGACAGTTCGAAGACGTCGTCTATTTTGAACCGTTCTATCTGAAAGATTTTGTTGTGACTGTACGAAAAAAATAATTACTTTTGTACAGAAATATAGATTATATTAATTATGAAAAAAATTGTATTTGTAACTATTTTATTATGTGTAACGATTGCAATAACAGCACAATCGAACGATTATTTTAAACCGAAAAACATCAAAACGGTTATGCAGAAAGCAGCGGAATGGCAGCTTAAAAATCCAAAACATGCACCGAACGACTGGACTAATGGAGCATTTTACGCCGGTCTGTACGCCGCATGGGAAACAACTAAATCAAAAAACATCTATCAAGCCCTGATTGACATGGGTAATTCTACAAAGTGGCGTCCATACAATCGCTGGTATCATGCCGACGATATCGTTATCTGTCAGACATATATCGATCTTTACCGGAAAGAAAAGAAACAGGAAATGATTCAAGCCACTATCGACACGGTGAATAAACTGTTGGCAAATCCGTATCCTGTGCGGGGAATCGAAACAATCAAATGGTGGTGGTGCGATGCGCTGTTTATGGGTCCTGCAACCTTGGTAAAACTCGGAATCACTGTTAAAAACGATGAATATCTGAAAAAAAACGACGAGTATTTCAAGGAGTGTTACGATTTGTTGTACAACAAAAAAGAGCGTCTTTTTGCCCGAGATTTAGGTTATGTGATTAAAAATGACGGCAAAGACCGCTGGGAAGCAAACGGTAAAAAAATCTTCTGGTCACGCGGCAACGGCTGGGTAATGGGCGGTTTGGTACGGATTTTGAAAGAACTTCCGAAAAATTACCCGACACGTCCGTTCTACGAACAACTGTTTAAGGAAATGGCGGAAAAAATCATTTCGATACAACAGCCTGACGGATTGTGGCGTGCAAGTCTGCTCGACCCCGATTCGTATCCGGGAGGCGAAGTCAGCGGTTCCGGATTTTTCTGTTACGCTTTGGCTTGGGGCGTCAACAATAAACTGTTAGACAAATCGATATACAAACCCGTTGTGGAAAAAACATGGATTGCCCTCAACGCCTGCGTAAATGAGGACGGTCGTGTCGGCTGGGTACAGCCAATCGGAGCCGACCCTCGTAAAAATTTCACAGCCGACAGTTGGGAAGTGTATGGAACAGGTGCTTTCCTTTTAGCCGGAAGCGAAGTTATCAAACTAAAATAGAGACAGTTTAACATGCGAATATATGAAAATGTAAAACATTTCTTTTCGTTAGTCAAATTCTCGCACACAATTTTTGCCATGCCTTTTGCATTGATTGGTTTTTGCTGGGCATGGCACGAATCGGCGGCAAGCGGATTTCCATGGAAAGTACTGTTACTGGTGGTGTTGTGCATGGTTTTTGCGCGCAATGCTGCGATGGGTTTCAACAGGTATATCGACCGTGAATATGACAAACGAAATCAGCGAACTAAAAACAGGAAAATCCCGACAGGTACAGTCAGTCCGGCGGCGGCGCTTATCTTTGTGATTGTGAACTGCATCCTGTTTTGCCTGACGACTTTGTTTATTAACGAACTTGCTTTTTATCTGTCATTTGTAGCGTTGGCTATTGTGCTTGGATACAGTTATACGAAACGATTCACTGCGCTCTGTCATTTTATACTTGGAATTGGTATGGCAATTGCGCCCACAGGAGCATATATCGCTTTGACAGGCGAGTTTGCATTATTTCCGATATTGCTCTCGTTATTAGTGCTTTTCTGGGGCAGCGGATTCGATATTCTCTACGCTCTTACCGATTACGAGTTCGACAAAGAAAATAAATTACACTCCGTTCCTGTGGCTACAGGACGTAAAAATGCCATGATATTATCGGTGGCAGCACATGTTGTGTCAATAATAATCGCCTTATTAACAGGCGTTTTGTTCGACAGGGGACTTTTTTACTGGACAGGATGCGTCGCTTTTACCGGATTGCTGATATATCAACACGTTATCGTTTCGCCAACAAATCTGAAACGTATCAACGCCGCTTTTGGACTGATGAACGGAATAGCAAGCGTGTGTTACGCAACATTCTCAATAGCAGACATTTTGATCTAAATTAGCAAAATTCACAATTCTATTTTTCGACATTCGTATCCTTCGTTTGCGAGAGTTTCGAGAACTCTCGGAAGAGCGTATTTCAGATTACGTTGGGCTTTCGGCGAATCGTGGAACACGATGATAGAGCCGGGACGCAAATGTTTGACTACATTTTTCACACAGCCTCGGCGCGATATTGCACGACTATAATCGCGACTAAGGATATCCCACATTATCAGTTTATAACGTTCGTTTAGGACTCGTGCCTGATTGGGAGTTATACGCCCGTATGGAGGACGGATAAGATTACTGTCAATAAATTCCGAAGCGAGATCAAAATCCTGAATATATGACGAAACACTGTTACCCCAACCTTTGATATGACTGTAAGAATGATTTCCGACGGCGTGTCCGCGTGCGACAATCATACTGTATTCATCAGGACGCTGTTCAACATTTTTGCCCAGACAAAAAAACGTTGCTTTTGCGTTATATTCGTCAAGTTTGTCTAATACCCAGGGAGTTAATCCGACAGTGGGTCCATCGTCGAAAGTGAGGAACACTGCTTTGTCCTCCTCTTCGGGGAAACTCCATATCAGCATGGGAAACATTTTGCGAATAAACTCCGGTGCGCTGAAATACATGACAATACAAAATATTTAATTGTTGCCGAGCATAGATGAACGCATATCTTTCAACAAATCTTCAGCCTGTTTGAGCAAATCAGCCTGATTATGTTTTTTCAATATCTCTACCAGACTGCCAACACCCTGATATACACGCGTCAATTCATAATCGACGGAAGTTTTATCACTCAGCCCGTAATAGTAACGGTATTCTTTTCCGTACTCGCTGACAAGACGTTGAGCCAGCGAAGCACCATATTCGTACAGTCCGGCAGAAAAATAATATTCGACCACGGGATTGGCAACGCTCCAATAAGGTGTGTGATGGACATTTACGATTTCCATTTCAGGTATCGCCTCATGATATTTTTCCATCAGTTGTTTAAGTCTCACAGTGTCATTCTTGATTTTCAGGATTTCGGCAAGCCTGAAAAACACAGACCTGTAATAACCGACTGTGCGTCTTGCCGTTTCGTCCATATACACTTTCGGGTCGTTAATCCCGCGGTAACGGAACTTGTTCACTAACAAATCGAAAGTTTTGTCAATATTGACAGGTATTTTGGAAGTGTTTTCGGGAACTAACTTTCGTGCAAGTCCTTCCTGACGCAGATTTCCTTCGACACCCATGATAAAATCCGGTTCGCTGCCGCTTGAAGCGTAATATATCGGACGTTTCAGAAAATTGTTGGCGGCAATATCCAAAGCTGCAAGACTGTTTTTTCCAACCGAGTTGCCCGAGATTTTGAAATGCAGATAAGGAACTATCGCCGAAGTATCGAGCGCCAGTCCCTGTTCGATAACCTGCGCCTTGTTAATCGGCAAAATCAGGTTTTTCGCAGGAAAAGCATACAGTTCGATGCCCGACGAGCCTCTGAGTTTCCGTGCATTATCGTCAAAAGCGATTTGTAGAGCTTGATTGATATGCAGATTTGGACGCAACTCTTCGACAGGCAGATACGCCCGGGTTTCGCCGATTATTTTTGCCGGAGTGGCAGTCGTTGCAATAGGCGGCGCTTCGTGTGACCGTCTCATCATTTGCATGTAATACCAGTCTGAAGATAAATACATCGAATTTTCCACTTTGATGTCGCCACGCACGCCTTCGACTTCCTGATTATACCAGAGCGGGAAAGTATCGTTATCACCAAAAGTGTATAAGACAGCGTTTTTGTCGCATGAATTAAGATAGTTATATCCGAAATCGGTAGCGACGTAACGTCCCGAACGGTCGTGGTCGTCCCAATTCTGTTGAGCCATGATTATCGGAACAGGCAGCCCAAGAAGCAGCGCTACAGGAGCGGAAATATTCGCTTTCAGCGTTTTATTCAACAATTTATACAGAAATGCAATTCCCAAGCCAATCCATATTGCAAAAGCATAAAACGAACCGACATAAGCATAATCCCGTTCGCGGGGTTCGTTTGGCGTCTGGTTGAGATACATTACCACAGCTAATCCTGTGAAAAAGAAGAGCATCGTAACCAAAGTGAATCCTTTTTTGTCTTTCATAAACTGGAACCCCAAACCCAAAATTCCCAGCAGCAAAGGCAGGAAATAATATTTGTTAGTTCCCTTATTTTCAGCAAGATACAACGGCATATCGTCCATATTGCCCAAACGGTTTTCGTCAATATATTTTATTCCCGAAATCCAGTTGCCTTTTGTCGGGTCAGATATCGACGCCTGCATATCGTTCTGTCTTCCTGCAAAGTTCCACATAAAATACCGCCAATACATAAATCCCATCTGATAATCAATAAAAAAACGTATATTATCGACAAAAGTGGGATTTGCTCCTTTCACATACATCTTATACACTTCGACATGGTCGCTTCGAGAGGCGCTCCACATTCGTGGAAAAATTGTAGTATTTTTGTATTTAACTTCTTGAGCAATATCTTTTTTCACGTATTTATCGCCGAGCCGTATATATTTTTCCTCCTGCGTAAGTTCGTAATCCTTATTATTATAGTATGGACCCGTAAATAGAGGACGTGAACCGTACTGGTCGCGGTTAAGATATTTTATCAGCGCAAAGATATTGTCGGGTTTATTCTGATCCATAGGCAGATTAGCCGATGAACGAATAACTATCATGGCATAACTGCCATATCCTAACAGACACAACGACAGACATAACATAATGGTATTCATAACAACTCGTCTTTGTCGGTATGTATTTCGCACGGCATACGCCAAAACTGCTATCAACAGGACGATAAAGAAAAGCAATCCCGAATTTATTGGAAGTCCGAAACTGTTTACAAACAACAGTTCAAACCATGAAGCAATTCTAGGAGTTACAGGAATAATACCCCAAACCAAAGTTCCAAGCAGAACAACAGAAATAATACTTGTATAGATTATTCCTTTTCGAGTAATTTTGTATTTTTTGAAATAATAAACAAACACAATCGCCGGAACAACCAACAAATTAAGCAAATGGACGCCTATAGATAAGCCAAGAACGTAGGAAATCAACACTAACCATCGGTTGGCATATTGTAAATTCGCCTGTTCTTCCCATTTCAGTATTGCCCAGAAAACCAGCGCTGTCATTAATGATGAGGCAGCATAAACTTCGCCTTCAACCGCCGAAAACCAGAACGTATCGGAAAACGTATAAGCTAAAGCTCCGACAACCCCACAACCCATTACCATAACAGTCTCAGACATCGATAATTCTAACATGTCCTTGTTCACAAACCGTCGAGCCAGATGGGTAATACTCCAAAACAAAAATAAAATAGTGAACGCACTGCACAAAGCCGAAAACACGTTTATCATATACGCCACATTTTCAGGCGCTAAAAACAGCGTGAACAAATGTCCGATCATCATAAACAGCGGCGCTCCCGGAGGATGTCCGACTTCGAGTTTATATGCCGACAGTATAAATTCACTGCAATCCCACAAACTTGCCGTCGATTCTACCGTTGATATATAGGTAAATGCAGCAATAACAAATACTGTCCATCCGGTAATGTTATTCAGTTTTTTATATTTCATATTAATCTATTTTATTATTTTACAAATATATACATATCAAAACACTGATAATCTAATTATGGGATTATCAGCGTTTTTATGTGTGTACCCCGAGTGGGACTTGAACCCACACGAACATTTCTGCTCACAGGATTTTAAGTCCTGCGTGTCTACCAATTCCACCATCAGGGCGAGGTTTGCGGGTGCAAAGTTAAATCAAATTTTGATTACAGCAATATTTTTCATGATTTTTTTTACATCAATTTTGTAAGTTCAAGATATCTATGCTGTTGGTCATTGCTCATTCGGTGTTCGATAAAATCTGTTTTTGCTCTTCCCAGCCAGTGATACAGAAATTTATCCGTCGCAACAGTCGGCGTTTTATGATTTTCGAGCAGAAAACGTTTGACTTTTTCGCAGTTTTCATTCCATTGAAAAAGACGCTTATTTTCCTCACATCCGGCATATTGTGTTCTAACTCGTTCAATTTCTTTCTGTTTGAATTCGTCGATTTTGTAAATACCTTTAGTTATACGTATCCACCACACGCCAATAATTCTTTCGCCTCGATTTGTGGAAGAGGCAAACGGAAAATGACCGTTTGCAACGATAAACTTTTCTACGTCCGCCAAACGTTGAGTAAACGAAGGAAGCGCATTATCGACCCGTTCGTATTTGGGAGGATACTTTTTCCGCGACAATCCGAACAAAGCGTCCTGAAAAAGCACAAATCGTTGTTGTGTGTCGTTAAACATTGACGTTCTTACGCTGGCAACGTTTGTTCCGGGAAAATGCTGTTTAACATAATCAGTAATGTCTCGTGCCGGCTGCGGCAATCTCTTTTTAGTCAAAAATTCTATGACTGCATTACGAATAGTTCCGGATTTGACATGCGTCCATTCTTTCAGCACATAAACGCTTTTTCTGTTTTGACATGCAATTGCCTCATGTTTCAGCAGATAGTGCCGCAATTGCGTCGGATCGGAATAATAATGTTTCGGCATTCGTCTTTTAAATTCCGAAAAAATATCGGATATATGCATCGGATTACCGTTATCTCTCAAGATTTCATACATTACATCAAATATTGTTCGTTTCTTTCGAACGATGAGTTTGATGCGCCCGTCCATTTCGGGATTCAAATTAAACTCATAACGAATAATATCCGTTGCTATACCTGCAATGTCATGTTTTTTATCCGCTTTGTATTTTTTCCAACACTTGCACTTTCCAACATAATTGACAACATCTAACGAATATGTAGATTTATTTTTTTTCAGACTGAGCTTGAATTCTGTCCGGAATTTATCGAAATCAAATACTGCCGAAAAGCGTTTGTTAACAAGAAAAGCGTTTTTCCAACAACTTGCCTGAAGCGGCGCAGCAAAACCTCCATAAGAAATATAATCATCGTAATATAAGATATTTAACAGTATTTGCAAGACAAATTTCGCCGAAAAGTTACTTTGCTCATCATCAATATACTTTTGCACATCCTGTTCCCATATTACATCTTTGGTCTCCGGTTTATAATGCGCCCAATCGTTACGATATTGATTGAAAAACAACGAGTCAGGACAAAGAATTTCCTCAAAAATCAGTTTACGGATTTGCCGCACACGTTCGCGCGAAAGAGAGTATTGAGTTGCAAACTCGGTTAATGTGAGCGGTTGTTGATTGCGATAAACTTTAAATGTTTTTTTCAACACATTAAGATCTCTGTCTTCGCAGTTTTCGAGTTGTTTCTCCAGTATCCAAAACATTGGATAACAACGATATTTCAAATAATATGACACCGGAAATTCTACAGAACACGACAACCCGTAATGATTGCAAATTTCTTCACTGATACTGTCTTCTTCCGGCAGATAAAATTGCCGTGTAATCTCCGCTTTTAATTTTTCTTTCAAATCGATCGTTTCCGGAAGATTGTTCACATAAGAATATCTTATATTTAACGACTTATCATCACAGTAAAACAAATATTCGGACACAAAAACATCGAGTGGAATTTTTGTTAACCAAATTTGAACGCGAGCAGAATAATCTTGTATAAACCGGTCATATTTTTCGTAAATTGCTTTTCGTTTAAAGTCATGAAGTTTCAATGACTTTAAACGTTCCATTATTTCATTAACCTCATTTACATCCGGTTGCGACGACACGCTATTGGACGGCAACGATATCATTGGCTGATATAACCGATTCAGTTCAATATAAGTCTTTGGTCCTGCGCCTTTTATTTCCGGCAACTCGCCTCGTTCGTAACAGGAAACTAAATCGTAAAGCGAGTCGAATCCTGAACTTTTACAGTAATTACCGGTGCGGGCGGTAATTTCTTTCGCTCGCACCAAATCATCAATCGAGGGATATAAGTCTTTTTCTGTCATATCGTTATACTTTTTAAAATATTACAACACAGTTACCCAGCCATATTTATCTTCTTCGTCGCCGAGTTGAATTGCCTGAAGTTTTTTGTACAGTTTCACACTCCATTCTCCGGGTTCGCCGGCGTAGTTATATACTTTGCCAACTTCGTGGTCGTGAATACTTTTGATGGGAGTAATCACGGCGGCTGTTCCGCAGGCTCCGGCTTCTTCAAATTCAGCAAGTTCTTCGACAGGAACTTTCCGGCGTTCGACTTCCAAACCGAACTCTTTGGCTAAAGCGCACAAACTCAGATTGGTTATTGATTGAAGAATCGACGACGAATCGGGCGTCACGTAAGTATTGTTTTTGATTCCGAAAAAATTAGCGGGACCACATTCGTCGATATATTTTTTCTCTTTGGCGTCGAGATACAGCACCATTTTAAATCCTTCCCTGTGAGCCTGTTCGCCCGATGCGAGAGATGCGGCGTAGTTTCCGCCTACCTTGTATCGTCCTGTTCCCAAAGTCGCCGCTCTGTCCACATCGCGTACAACTTTGACGTCCACACATTTGAATCCCGTCGGGAAATACGGTCCGACAGGGCTGACAAATATCGTAAACAGATATTCGTCGGTGGGAGCGACGCCGAGTTTTGCGCCCGTGCCGATCAACAAAGGTCGAATATACAGTGAAGCGCCTGTGCCATAAGGAGGAATGTACTCCTGATTCAGTTCGATAACTTTTCGTACCGCTTCTTCGAAAATTTCTTTTGGGACTTCGGGCATAAGTATTCCTCTCGCCGACAGGTTCATACGTTCCCAATTGTTTTGCCAGCGGAAAATTCTGATTTTACCGTCTTGACCGCGAAACGCTTTCAAGCCTTCGAACGCTTCCTGTCCGTAATGCAGAGATGACGCGCTGATATGCAGAACGATATATTCCGACGAGGATGTTTCGACTATTCCCCATTTTCCGTCACGATATGCGCAACGAACATTGTAATTTGTGGGATAATACGCAAACGGCAGTTTACCCCATTCTTCAGGTATTGTTTTCATTTATACATATTTAAATGTTATTATTCATATTCTTTCCAACTTTTTATTTTTATATCATCAATACTGTATTTGATGAACGAATTGATAAATGCCGACGCAAGCCGTGCATTGGTTATCAGAGGGATATTGTAATCGATAGCGCTCCTCCTTATCGTGTAATCGTTCCGCAATTCGCCCTGCGTGAGGTTTTTCGGAATGTTGATAACCAAATCAATCTGTTTATCCTTCAACAAATCCAGTGCGTTGGGATGTTTATCTTCGTCGGGCCAATGCACTTGTATTGAGGGTACTCCGTTGTCGGCGAGGAAACGGTGAGTTCCGCCCGTTGCGTAGATTGTGTAACCCCGTTGCGTCAGTTGCCGTGCGCCTTCGAGCAGTTCGGGCTTTGTTTTTGCCGGTCCTGTGGATAGCATGATGTTCTTCTTAGGGATTGAATATCCGGAAGATAGCATCGAATTTAACAGCGCTTCGTAGAAATCGTCGCCCAGACAGCCCACTTCTCCGGTCGAAGCCATATCGACGCCCAAAATCGGGTCGGCGTTCTGCAATCGTGAAAACGAAAACTGCGACGCCTTTATTCCCACATAATCAAGGTCGAACGCCGATTTTTCGGGCTTTTCGACTTCTATGTCCAGCATTATTTTGGTCGCAAGTTCAATCAAATTGAGTTTCAAAACCTTCGACACAAACGGAAAACTGCGCGACGCCCGTAAATTACACTCTATTACCTTTATATCATTGTCTTTGGCAAGATACTGTATGTTGAAAGGTCCGGTGATATTCAACGCTTTTGCGATTTCGCGGGATATACGTTTAATTCTGCGAACTGTCTCGATATAAATCTTTTGCGGAGGAAACTGTATTGTTGCGTCGCCGGAATGTACGCCCGCAAATTCGACATGCTCCGAAATGGCGTAAGCGATGATGTCGCCTTTGTTTGCGACGGCGTCCATTTCGATTTCTTTTGCATCGACAATAAATTCGGACACAACTACCGGATGTTTTTTCGACACATCCGCCGCAAGATTCAGAAACTGTTCGAGTTCGGCATTGTTGGAACACACATTCATCGCCGCTCCCGAAAGAACGTACGAAGGACGTACAAGTACCGGAAATCCTACTGTATCAATAAATTGATGTATTTCGTCGAGAGTAGTCAATTCTTTCCATCTTGGCTGGTCGATATGCAGTTCGTCGAGCATCGACGAAAATTTGTGTCTGTCTTCGGCTCTGTCGATTGATTTTGCGGACGTTCCGAGCAAACTGACGCCGGAATCCGCCAGACGTACAGCAAGATTGTTCGGGATTTGTCCACCCATGGATATCACTGTGCCATAAGGTTTTTCCAAGTCCACGATATCCATTACCCGTTCGTAACTCAATTCGTCGAAATACAGACGGTCGCACATGTCGTAATCTGTGCTGACGGTTTCGGGATTGTAGTTAATCATGATGCCTCGATAGCCGCTGTTTCGTATGGTTTGCAATGCGTTAACGCTGCACCAGTCGAACTCTACGCTGCTCCCGATGCGGTACGCTCCCGAACCAAGCACTATCACCGACTGGCTATCTGCAATAAAATCAATGTCATGAGCGACGCCGCTGTATGTTAGATAAAGGTAATTTGTCTGTGCAGGATATTCGGCGGCAAGCGTATCTATCTGCTTGACGTAAGGAATAATACCTCTCGATTTACGTGTTTCGCGTACTTCGTTCAGCGTTTGCTCGCCGTCATCATTGAGAATGAGCCGCGACAGTTGGAAATCGCTGAATCCCGATACTTTAGCCTCAAGCAACAACTCGTTGGAAACCTCGTCCAAACTGTTATGCGCCGCCAATTCGTGCGACAGGCTGATGATGTTGTGGAGTTTTTCGAGAAACCAGCGGTCTATTTTCGTCAGTTCGTGGATTTTAGCCACGCTGAGACCTTCTTCGAGCGCCTGCGCAATGTAGAATATTCGTTTGTCGGTGGGTTCGGCGAGGGCTTTTTCGAGATTGTCGGAATATGTTTTCCTGTTTGCTACAAAACCGTGCATCCCCTGCCCTATCATCCTCAAACCCTTCTGGATAGCCTCTTCGAAAGTCCTGCCTATCGCCATCACTTCGCCTACGCTTTTCATGCTGCTGCCGAGTTTGTGCGAAACGCCATGAAACTTACTCAAATCCCAACGCGGAATTTTGCAAACGACATAGTCTAATGCCGGCTCAAAAAATGCGGGAGTAGTTTTCGTTACGGAGTTGTCGAGCTCGAAAAGTCCGTATCCCAGAGCGAGTTTCGCAGCGACAAAAGCCAAAGGATAGCCTGTCGCCTTCGACGCCAGCGCCGACGAACGCGAAAGCCGTGCATTAACCTCAATAACACGATAATCCTCCGAATCGGGGTCAAGCGCATACTGTACATTACATTCGCCCACAATCCCGATGTGCCTGATTATCTTGATTGCCAACTCGCGAAGTTTGTGATATTCCCTGTTGCTCAGGGTCTGCGAGGGCGCTACGACAATACTTTCGCCCGTGTGTATTCCCAACGGGTCGAAATTTTCCATGTTACACACAGTGATACAGTTGTCGTATTTATCGCGTACAACTTCGTATTCGATTTCTTTCCAGCCTTTTAACGATTTTTCTATCAGCAACTGGCTGGAATATGTCAGGGCTTTTTCGGCGAGTTTCGTCAGTTCGCCGGCATTGTTGCAAAAGCCGCTACCCAATCCGCCCAAAGCGTAAGCCGCTCTGACAATTATCGGATAACCAAGTTCTTCCGCCGCTTCGAGGGCTTCTTTCACCGAACCGACAGCATGACTTCGTATGGTCTTGATGTTGATTTCGTCTAATTTCCTGACAAACAATTCTCTGTCTTCTGTTTCGATGATTGCCTGCACAGGCGTTCCCAAAACTTTGACCTCATATTTGTCGAGTATTCCGAGTTGTTGGAGTTTCACTCCGCAATTCAGGGCAGTCTGTCCGCCGAACGCCAGCAAAATCCCCTGCGGACGTTCCTTTTCGATAACTTTTTCAACAAAATACGGCGTGACCGGCAGGAAATAAATATTGTCGGCGACATTTTCGGTTGTCTGCACAGTAGCGATGTTCGGATTAATCAGGATGGTCTCAATACCCTCTTCACGCATGGCTTTCAAGGCCTGCGAACCGGAATAATCAAATTCGCCCGCTTCGCCTATTTTCAACGCTCCCGAACCGAGAAGAATAACTTTTTTGACTTCATTCATTGTTTTAATAACACAATTTTTCAGGGCGCAAAATTAAAGATTTTTTTTGTTATCGAAAATTATTTTGCGATTATGGGTGCATTTCAAATTGTCGCACTTATTCAAATTGTCGCATTGGCGCTAATCTATTTCGGCAAGTACATTTTTTAATAATGTCCAAAATTTATCCACTGTAGCGATTTCGAGTCTTTCACCGGGCGAATGTACGTCTCTAATTGTCGGACCAAACGAAATCATGTCCAAATCGTGATATTTTTCCAGAAACAGCCCACATTCAAGTCCGGCATGAACAGCCTTAACCTTAGGCTCTTCGTTGAACAGTTTCTTATAGACCTTCTTCGTTATACCGAGGATTTCGGAATCGGGATTTGGCTCCCAGCCAGGGTACGCGTTTGAGGTCGTAACCCTTGCGCTTGTAAGTGAAAACAAGCTCTTTACGATATCAACAGTGTCATAGAGTTTGCTTTTTATGGCGCTACGCTGACTTGTGGTTATCAATACTTCGCGTCCATGAACAAACTTCACCGAAGCCAGATTTGTGGATGTTTCGACAAGACCGTCAATCTTTGTACTCATGGCGATAACTCCCGAATGACATGCCTGTATGGCAGCCAAAAGGTCTAACTGGCTGATTTCGTCGATGACATGGTGAGGAGTCTCAACCCGGACAAATTCTACTTGCATTTTTTCCTCGACATGACGGTATTCATCTTCGAGATGTCGTTTGAAATTGGAAAAATTCTTCTGAATTTTGGAAACAAAATCATTGCTGATGCAAAGAATTGCAAATGCTTCTCTCGGAATAGCATTTCGGAGATTTCCTCCGTCGTAGGCGCTGATTCTGAAATCGTACTTCACAGACATCCGCCACAAAAAGCGATTCAGGAGTTTTATTGCATTAGGTCGCCCCTTGTTGATGTCGTCGCCGGAATGTCCGCCCAATAAACCTTTGATTGACAATTTGTATCCAACATAATCCGAAGGAACCGGTTCGGTGATATAAGCCAGCCGGATCGTTGTATCAATTCCGCCGGCGCAACCGATGAACAACTCGCCATCGTCTTCGGAATCAAGATTAATCAGTATTTTTCCCGAAAAGAAATTTTTGGGCAATGCTTTCGCTCCCGTCAATCCGGTTTCTTCATCGACGGTGAAAAGACATTCTAAAGCTCCGTGCCTGATTTTCTTATCAGTAAGCGCTGCCAACATTGCAGCCATCCCGATACCGCAATCGGCGCCCAGAGTTGTTCCGCGAGCTTTGACCCAGCCATCTTCGATGTACGGGATAATCGGGTCGTTTTCGAAATCGTGAACAATATCGTCGTTTTTTTCGCCGACCATATCGACATGACTTTGCAGAACCACGGTTTTCACTTTTTCCATACCTTTTGTTGCAGGTTTGGATATCAGGATATTGCCGGCGTCGTCCTTTTTATATTCCAAAGAATGTTTCACAGCAAAATCAATCAGATATTCCACTATCTTTTTTTCCTTTTTCGAGGGACGCGGGATTTTGCATATTTCGTCAAAATAGCCAAATACAGCCTGCGGTTGAAGATTTAACAAATTTTCCATTTGCTTCTATTTTATTGTTAAAGATTACTTTCCTTCTTCCAGCCAGAAATCGTCCATCAAGCCATAATCAAGTTGCTGATAATCGCTACCGGACGGATATTTCTTTACGCCGCGGAAATGCCATGGCGACACTAATCCGGGAGCGGGATTGTTGTGGAACGGTCCGAGCAGGTTTTTGTTGCTGCCTGTTACGGTTACTTCCACTGTGTTAGCGCCCTTTTGTATCAATGCGGTCACATCGACGGAATACGGCTCGAACCCGATGACGCCCGCCGATTTGCCGTTGACCGATACTTCCGCCACTGTCCCGACCCAGTTGCCAAGCCTTACGCTATAATGTTTTCCCAAGTCGCCGGCAGTGAAAGTCTTACTGTAAGAAACCTGCCGCGAATAAAAAGCCCATCCCTGACTTTTCCAGCTGCCTGTCGAAAATTCTTCCGTCGGCGGTTTCAGTTCCCAGCCTTTGGCGACGGGCGCAACGGTGAAATTGCCAAGAATATACACCGGCTCAATCTCTGCGAATATCTTCATCGGCGACAGTTCCAGCGTCAGACTGTTTTCACCTGTCTGCGCTTCCTTGCCGATGTCGAACAGCCGTATTTCGCGGTCGAGCCATTTGTTTTGCGTCGGACGTATTTCTTTGCCGTTCAGTGACACTTTGTACAGCCACGGACGTTCGACCGCCGCCTGCATCCCCTTGACGTCGCATCCTTCGACAACCTTGAACTTGTAAACAACTCGGAATCCGCCGGTCGTAAACGTATCGCGCCGGATAATATTATCTTTATACTGTACTGAAGTGTTCCATGGATTGCCGTCTTTAAAATTGTGATATTTGAAAGCTTTGTCGGCAGCGTCGAACACATGCAGGTCGGAAAGTTTGACAGTGTCCATGTATAAATCACAGAAATCGACGGTTAAGACATTCGCTTCCACCGGACGGGCGACGATTTTACCCGATGCAGGGATTTCGACGTAATTGTTGTACGAGGGTTTCGCTTCGGGAAGATTTTGCCGCTTGTCGCTGACGTACAACAGCAAACTTCCTGCCGGAGGAATATTGAAGTCGAGCGTGATATGCTTGTCGCCGGTTTTTTCGGCGTAATCGACGATTTCGCCGGAGAGAGTGTTCAGTTCGACAGCGTCGTTGCCGGTTATACGTACTTGTCCGGCAGTTGCTTCGTCGAGACTTGAATTGACAAGAAACAGCACATTTCCGTCGTTCATCACGCGGCGGTGATGAAACAGATTGCCGTTACGTACATTTTCGAAAACGATATCTCCGGATGAAAAATATTGCCGGATAACGTCTGCAGTCAATTCGTTGAGATGAACGACATGAGCGTCGTTTGCGAAAAAGTTTTTAATCTCTTCATTTTCTTTTCCGTCAATGCGCGAAGGCGACGAAAAAGCGAGAATCGTCCCGCCTGTTCCGGCAAACTGTTTGAGAAGTTCGAAAGTCGGAATATTGAGATTTTCGGTCATCGGCGGCAATACGACCACCTCGTAGGCGCGTTTCCCGACAACGAATTTTCCTCTTCCGGCGTTTCCGTTGTCTTTGATGATATTTTCGGAACCGAGATCATATTCGACTTGAGCCTTTTCGAGCGTAGTAACAAAACTCTGGAAAGCGCTACCGATATCCCGCAATTTTCCGCCACGATGTACGTAAGAATAATATTGCCATATCGAAGTCGTCGGTTCGATAATGAGTATGCGGTTGATTTGCTGTCCTGACGACAAAGCCATCGACAGCCGTGCATAGTGCATATTGAGAGGTCGATAATATTTCCACCATGGCGAATGTTCGGAGAAGGTAGGCGGATAATCGTATTTTCTTGCGCCGGCAATGCTGAGATGCGTCAGATGCTGGTTCATGAAATTGACTCCCAGCGCATATTCCCAGTCGCCCAATCGCTTTAAGTCTCTGAATGTTTCTTCCCAGGCGCCGCCGCCGTAAGTTTCGCTTAACGTCCGCCGGTAGCCCATCTGGTTGGCGACGCTGCTCAATTCTTTGACTGCACGGATATTGCCGAACTGCGCTGTAGCCGATTTTTCGTTAAACTGGTTAAACAGCATGTCGATAGCCGGCAGCTGATGCCATGCGTACATTGCCATATTGTCGCCGCCGTCGGCAAGGTCGGGCCAGCCATGTTCCCAATAATGACCTGTAAATTTCAATCCTTTTGCTTCGCAGTATTCATAGCAGGGTTTAGCCCAGCGGTCGATGAACATTTGCAGCAGGGTCTGGATGTAATTGTGCCGTACTTGCTGCCAGTCGCCGACTTCTTCGAACAGCGATGGCAAATTTGTTTTCAGGTCGTAACCCCACTCTTTTTCGAATACTTCGAACAGGTCGGGCGTCCAGCGGGTTCCTCCGGACGGATTGATATTCGGCTCGTCGGTAAACCAGCCCGGCATGGATTTGCCGAACTCGTCGCCTGCAACCCGCTCATATCCACGTAAAGTGACGTCGATAAACTTTTCGGTTACTCCCGGATACAGCAAATCGACATACGAAAAACCGCCGAACCACGGCGACTGCCGTTGATAACTTTTTTCGAAAAGATAATAATTGCCCTGCTTACCCTTTTCGTCCTGCAAATTGCCGGTGATGTCGGTGAATTTACCGCCGTCTTCTTTCAGGCAAACGAAAAACTCGGCAGCATTATCGGGCAATGTATCGACCTTTTTCAGCTTCAGCCCGTCGCCCTGATTGTAACTTTCGGGCATTTCGGCAGGAACATGACCGCCCGCAAATCCGCTTGGATAAGAGTTTTCGTCGTATATCCACACGTTCATATCCAACTCCTTACCTTTGTCGAGCGTGTAACGGAACAACTCGTACCATTCGTCGGAGATGTATTCGGTGATCAGTCCCGGACGGGGATGAACGAATACTCCTCCAAAACCTTTTTCTTTTAAATCGGACAAAGTAGAATCAATCAGCCCGCGTGTGATTTTGGTATTCCACACATACAGCGGCGCTGTCCTGTACTCTTTCGATGGCTCGGCAAACTGCGCCTGAAGCGTCGAAAAATCATTAATACCTTCCTGCGGACTGCAATATACAGTCAACGCACACACCGAAAGTATTACAAATAAATTAACTATGGTCTGTCTTAACAAGTTCATAATAATGTTTTTTTTACAATATTAAAGTGCAAAGGTAATAATCATTCTTCATTCTCAAAAAAAAAGTATAATTTTTATAAATTAGGGTGCATTACCATCCCGTTGGGAAACAGGGAGAACAAAGCAGATATGTGTGTATTTTTTTTTCGCTCACAAGCAAAAATTTTTGTAAAAAAATATTTTTTTACAAAATAAATTATCGTGTTATAAATATTTTATATCTTTACGTCTGTGAACGACAATTTGTATCCGATGTGATGTATTGAAAATGAAGGCGATATTGATGTTTTCACAGTTTGATAAGGTTCTTAAAAAGAAGAAAAAGGGATTTTCGACAATGTGGACGGGTTGCAGACAACCGTCGGGAAAGTTTCCACAATGTGGACGGGTTGCAGACAACTGTCGGGAAAGTTTCCACAATGTGGACGGGTTGCAGACGACCATCGGGGATGTTTCCACAATGTGGACAGGTTGCAGACGACCGTCGGGAAAATTTCCACAATGTGGAAGCCGAGAACGAATAAAAAGTTTAAAACGATATTTAATTTTAATTAAAACATATAAGAAATATGAATAAAGAAATTTTGACTTACAAACGAGTGTTGCACAATTTAACTGTTTCTCAGAATGTGCAGGTTCTCCGTGCCGTTAATGAGGGAATACGACCTCATACGGCGATGCTGCCAGGTATTCAGCCCGTGTTTGAGACCTTTGGCGTCGAACTTTCGAGTCTCGACAACTTTTTAAAGAAAAATGCAAAAGCGTTCGAAACAGAGGAGATTGTCATTCTGGACGATAAACGTGATTTCACTGTTCGCGCCGTTATTGCCAAAGTTCAGTATCATTACGATTTCGCCCTCACCGATAAAGAAAGAGAAGAGGCTCGCCGGCTTCTCTATGTTGTTGAAAAATACAGGGATGTTGCGAAAAAAGAATACGAATCGGAAACCGCCCTGTTGCGCAGTCTGGCGAACGAATTGCAGCAAACACCGGATTTGCTTGACCGTTTTGGCATTACAGACTTAGTCGCCAAATTGAAACAGGAAAACGAAGAGTTTGAAGCGCTTTACAATGTCCGTGCGCAAAACGTACACGACAAACAACTCAAAGGCAACACAGCGAAGTATCGCACGGCTGCAAACAAGACATTCGACAACTTGTGCAAAGTCGTTACGGGTCTTACGCTTATGCCATTAAGCGAGGAAGAAAAAACTGCCGTAGAAAACATCATCGACCTTATCAACGGACAAATCCAACAGGCAACTCTTGTGTATAATCGACATGCGGGCGTTGTGGCTGGGAAAAAGAAGGATGACGAAAACGCCGATGTTGTAAAAAATAACGGCGAATAGATTGTAAAAAAATAAAAACAGATAATTATGATTTAGTATGATTTGATAAAAATTAAAATATAATTGAGCTTAGCTCTTATTCTCACTTCTTGGAATCTGGAAAATTTCATATTTACTCAAAGAATAAGGAAGCGAAAGTTCACGTCTTCGGGCGTGAACTGTTCGTGCTTATTAGAGTAAAAGGTATTCCAGAACCACTAGAAGTAAATAAGCAATCAACGAACAGTTTCACGCTTTTTTCGTGTGGTTGCAGCTACGAACGAACAAATAAAATATTATTTATAATTTAAATTTAAGAAATGATGAAAAGGTATTTCAAACAAACGCAACCGCACGCTAATTTACGCGGAGCAATGGAGACCAGATACCATTCAAAAAACGGGGCGAGTCCGAAAAGCCAGACGAGTAGGGGAAATTTCCTGCATCCGTTTTTTGCAGTATTGTTAATATTTATTGTGCTGTTGACGGGATGTAAAGAGAAAGAAGAAATTCTGATTCCGGTTGAGCCGAAACAGTATGGCTGTTTAATGCCCGAAAACAGTTCTGATCCGTGCATTTTTTCGTCAGTCAAAGACAGTATTCTGCTTATAATTTATTTCGACGAGAACACGCAGTTGCCACAAGAAGTATTAATCAAACAGGGTGAAAATCACATGGGAATTATCTTCGGCAACAACGGAATACCGTTGCCGGTAGCGGCATATACCAGCGACGGTTATTATTTGTTTGGCAATTACAGAAACGACACCGTTTCGGTGGTGTGCTTTGACAGGCAAAAACATAAAACCGGAAAAGAAGATTATCGAAGTGAGAGCATTGCCGAACTGACCGATAAAATAAAATCGCTGCATCTTACTTACGGCAGTACGAAAATGGTGAAAAGCGGAAATACGGATTTTAATCAGGAATTTAGAAGACAAACTATTGGAACAACCTTACTGGCAGTGGAAGGAGTTGCCTGCCTTGTGGAAGCAATGGTCGGGAGTCCACATGCAATCTTAACCTGTACAAGTGCGGTTCTTGACCATTTTAAGGCTATTGCCGAAGCTTTTGTTCCGGGATACAAAAACGAATATCTTGATGCTTTATTTTTGTCCAAAGATTTTCTCATTTGCAGTCTGATCCCGAATTATCTGTGCGCTTTGACAACTGCCATCAATATGCACCTGTATTACGAAGATTGGTATAGAGAAACCGAGGATCAGGTCGACGACTCATGGCTGGAAGAATATATTAATGATTACATAAAGATTGTTTCCAAAGTGGATGCGAAAAACGTCAATACAAATTCTGCCGATATTATTACCAATATTTACTATGATAATGCCTGTCCTTACGGATATTTCATAAATGAAGTTATTCTGACATGGCGCGATATTGACAGTTATACTTTTCCGGAAATGGAAATAAAGATTGAACTCGGCACCAACATAGGGGAAATAAACAGGGACTGGAACAGAACGAAGATAACCGGCTTGAAACCAAATACATGGTATGCAGCATTAGTGAAAATGGATATATCCAGTCATAAAAACCACGATAAAATTATCATGGCAAGAGGAAATGAGGTCAGGTTTATAACTTATCCACAAGTTTACTACTGGCATATTGATTCGGATATCATTCAGTTTGACTACATTTCGGAATCGAAACTGTTTACGGTAAAAACAGTCGGTACTGTCGAAATCGAAGAAATAAAATCTCTGAACGAAGACATATGTACAGTTCAAAATCCGGTATTCGCCGGTACAAGCGGAGACACAACAATATATACTGTCAGTGTTTTTTCAAATAATAACATAAGTCCGGACGAACGCCAGACACAAATCGTTGTTAAGGCAAAAATAAAAGACAAAGTTGAAGAAAAGGTTGTATCCATTATTCAAAAAGGACATCCTGCACCATTCTTTGATATAGAACCTGAAGAATTAATCTTTAATTATAAAGATGATGCACAAACATTTATTATAAAGACAACAGATCCCCTTGTGCTTGATGAAGTCAAATCATTAGATGAAAATATATGTACAGTTGAAAGTCAGGTATTTGTTAATACGCGTGGCGATACAACAATACATACTTTTAATGTTTTTCCAAAAAATAACATAAGTCCGGACGAACGCCAGACACAAATCGTTGTTAAGGCAAAAATAAAAGACAAAGTTGAAGAAAAGGTTGTATCCATCATTCAAAAAGGACATCCTGTTCCTTGGTATCGTGTGGAACTACTTTCAGATAACAATATATTTGTTTCAGTTGATAACCCTATGCCTCCAATCAAAATAGCGATCATTGATATTAAAACAGGACAAAAGTTTGATGCACCCGATCAATATTACGGTAGAGCCGGATGGGATGCATTCAGTATCTGGACAAAAGACAATAGTCAAGCGTTAACTTTTAGTATAGATTTTAATAATTCTATTGGAAATTATGTAGGGTTTAGCTATTCTGATTGTCTATATATTGAAACATGGTTTGGTCATTTGACATCCGGTAGTGGCGATAAAATCAAAAGTAAAAGAAAAGCACCATTTAAGTTCTCTATTTATGCGCAATACTATCATCCTTCAGATGGTAGAGAGTGGACTAATTTGATAGGTTCTCCTATCAATGTTACTGGTGAAGTGGAATTTATAGAATATGAGTATTAATAGTTAAAATTAAAATAACAATGAAATCAATATTTACATTCACGATTGCCGCAATGTGCATCACAGCGGCAACATTTGCGCAGAGCAATCCCAGCACAGTCACTCTGAATATGTTTAACGTAAAAAACGGTGGCACTTTGCTCGACTCGTGGATTTACCTCGACGCGCAAAACAATTTCAGGGGAACTTCATTTGCTCCGACAGGAGAA
>JAISXV010000276.1 GCA_031270335.1 Prevotellaceae bacterium
AGAAGCGATTCGGAAACAAATATCTTCGACAAATACTTGTTGAAATTTCATGGGTTGCCGCCAGATCGAACAGGTCTTTCTTAGGAAAAAAATACGAACAGTTGTCCAAAAGGATGAAACCGCAAAAAGCGTTGTTGGCTATTACTCGGAAAATACTGGTTATCATTTACAATGTGCTGAAAACAAAACAGCTCTTTGATCCGAAGAGAAATTTACAGGCTGTAAAGCCTGATTGAGATGCTGTCTTTACGGACTGTATCTTACGATATTGTTTCAGTTCCATATCTTTGTGGTGAGTTATATCCCGTGTTTGCAAAATGATCAATAAACAGTATCGTCAATGAAAGTGCGTATGAGACAGGAAAGCTCGCAGAGGAAAGTATTTTATTTTTTTCTTTTAGCCTTGCAGGCTACATTATTTCATAAACGCTACATAAAAGGCAGCTATATATTTTTTTGTCTATCCTCTTATCTTTTATCTAATAAAATAATTGATTATAAGTACTTTGAGGATTCATCCCTGAAAGATAGCGAAGGGGATTTATAGAGGAAAGGTAGTGTTTTTTTTGTATTTTTTTTACAGTTTCAAAAAAATGATTACTTTTGCAGCGTTTTTATGGTTAATTATTATGAATAGTAAACATCATCATCATTTGTTTTGGTCTGATTCTCAGATGAGGTGAGAATTGTTTACTCAATTGTTAAACCCGTCTGATCCCCCATCGGGCGGGTTTATTTTTTAATACAAAAGTGAATATGGAAAAGGAAAAGAAATTGAAGATTGCGATTCAGAAAAGCGGAAGGCTTAGCGAAAAATCGCTGGAATTGCTCAAAGAATGTGGAATCAAACTGCCGGGAGGTAACGGTAAACTCAAAACCGAAGCGAAAAATTTCCCGGTCGAAGTGTTGTTTTTGAGGGACGACGATATCCCTCAATATGTTGAACAGGGTGTCGCCGACGTCGGTATTCTGGGCGAAAACGAAGTATGGGAAAAGAAAAAAGACGTTTCGATAGTCGAAAAACTTGGATTTGCCGGTTGCCGGATGTCGCTGGCAATTCCGAAAGATGAGGAATATACGAATTTGTCGTTCTTTAACAATAAGAAAGTAGCGACGAGTTATCCGGTGATATTGAGCGATTTTTTTGCGAAGAACAATATCAATGTCGAGATTGAGGAAATCGGTGGAAGCGTGGAGATTGCTCCGGGAATAGGACTTGCCGACGCGATTTTCGATATCGTCAGTACCGGCAGTACTTTGCTGACAAATGGATTGAAAGAGGTCAAAGTCGTTGTTGAAAGCGAGGCTGTTCTGATTTCTAACAAAGCGCTAAGCGAGGCGAAAAAAGCTATATTGAACAAATTGGTTTTCAGAATCAAAGCTGTGATGCGTGCATCTGAAAACAAGTATATCACTCTGAACGCTCCTTTGTCGGCGGTTTCGGAAATCACCAAGCTGTTGCCCGGAATGAAAAGCCCTACAATCGTTCCGTTAGCCGAAAAAGACTGGTGCGGAATACATTCGGTTGTCAAAGAAGATGAATTTTGGGATATCATCGACAGGATGAAAGAATTGGGAGCCGAAGGAATTTTGGTTATCCCAATAGAAAAAATGGTGTTGTAGGATCAGAAATATTATGGAAAAGATTTTGTATCCCGATAAGGATAAGATGCAGGCGGCAATCAAACGCCCGAACAAACCGGAGGCGGAACTCGGAGATGTTGTTCGAAAAATCTTTGCGGCAATAAAACAGGACGGCGATAAGGCTCTCGTAAAATACACTCTTGAATTTGACAGGGTGGCATTGGAATCCGTCGAAGTCAACAAGGAAACGATAGCCGAAAGTGGAAATTATTTGTCGGAGGAGTTGAAAACCGCCATATCGCAGGCGGCGGCGAATATCCGGCGATTCCACGAAAGTCAGCAGGATAAATCGGTGGTTGTCGAAACGGCGCAAGGCGTTCGCTGTTGGCGCGAAAGCCGTCCGATAGAGCGGGTCGGGATTTATGTTCCCGGCGGGTCGGCGCCGCTGTTTTCGACGGTGTTGATGCTTGCAATTCCCGCAAAGATAGCCGGTTGTAAGGAAATAATTCTTTGTACTCCCCCGACGACTTCTCCCCACAGGGGAGGGGGTACGCCACATCCTGCAATTTTGTTTGCCGCCGCTTATGTCGGGGTTGACAGGATATTTTCGGTTGGCGGCATACAGGCAATCGGCGCAATGACTTACGGAACAGCGACGATTCCAAAAGTCAGCAAGATTTTCGGACCCGGAAACCAGTATGTGACTATGGCGAAACAGATTGCGCAAACATCCGGCAATGTGGCTATCGACATGCCGGCAGGTCCCAGCGAAGCGTTGATTATAGCCGACAAAACCTGCAATCCTGCTTTTGTCGCAGCCGATTTGCTGTCGCAGGCGGAGCATGGCGCCGATAGTCAGGTCATGCTGTTGACCGATAGCGAAGACGTCGCCGACAGTGTGATTGCCGAAGTCGGCAATCAGGTCGAGGCGCTTCCAAGAAAAGATATCGCCGCTCTGTCGCTTGAAAATTCGAGGGTTATTGTTTTGAACAATATAGCCGAATGTGTAGTTTTAAGTAACGAGTACGCTCCCGAACATCTGATTCTGGCTTGCGAAGACGCTAAACATCTTGTCAAACAGATTGTCAATGCCGGTTCGGTGTTTATCGGAAATTACAGTTGCGAAAGCGCCGGCGACTATGCCAGCGGTACAAATCACACTTTGCCGACAAATGGATATGCAAAGTGTTACAGTGGCGTATCGCTCGACAGTTTCATCAAGAAAATCACTTTTCAGGAAATATCTGCCGAAGGAATCGCAAATATCGGTCCGGCAATAGAAATCATGGCTGCCGCCGAAAAACTCGACGCTCACAAAAATGCAGTATCAATAAGATTAAAAGATTTAAACAAATAATTAAAACACAGAAAGATGAAAAAGTTTATTCTTCAAAACATCATCCGGAAAAACATACTTGCACTGAAACCGTATTCCTGCGCCCGTGACGAGTTTAAGGGTAGCGAAGGAATTTTCCTCGACGCTAACGAAAATCCTTTCGGCGTCTGGAATCGTTATCCCGACCCGCATCAAAGCAAGGTGAAACAGCAACTTGTACTGTCGCAAAATGTTCCGGACAACAGGATTTTTATCGGAAACGGCAGCGACGAAGTGATCGATTTGGCGTTTCGGATATTTTGCAATCCGGGAATCGACAAGGCGTTAAGTTTTACGCCGACTTACGGAATGTATAAGGTGTCGGCAGCAATCAATGATGTGGAAATGATTGAAATCCCGCTGCTGCGTGAAGATTTCCAGATAGATTTGCCGGATCTGATTCCACTGTTCGACGATGTGCATCTGAAAATCATTTTCATCTGTTCGCCAAATAATCCTACGGGTAATCTTATCAATCCGAATGATATAGAGTTTATTCTGGATAATTTCAACGGTATTGTGTTTGTCGATGAGGCTTATATTGATTTTGCCGGTTCGAAATCGCTGATATCCGTTATTGATAAATACCCGAATTTGATTGTTTCGCAGACGTTCAGCAAAAGCCGGGCATTGGCGTCGGCGCGAATCGGTCTGGCATACGCAAATCCTGAAATAATTGGCTATTATAATAAAGTAAAGGCTCCGTATAACGTCAGCGGACCGAATCAACAGGCGGCGTTCGAAGCGCTCATGAACGAAGACGAGTTTTTGAGCCGCAAATCCGCTATACTCGCCGAAAAACAAAGGTTGCTGAAAGAGTTGTCCGAAATCCCTCTAATCAAAAGGGTCTATCATTCCGACGCCAACTTCTTCTTAGTCGAAGTCGATGACGCCGACAAAGTCTATTTGTCGCTGATCGACATGAAAATCGTTACCCGTAACCGTAATTCCGTGATAAAAAACTGTATCAGGATAACGGTCGGAACACAGGATGAAAATACGGCTCTGCTCGAAGCGCTAAGAACACATTAAAACGTTTAGTTATCCTTTCACTATCCCGCTGAAACCCATAAACGCCATTGCGAGTAAACCTGCTACAATCAGAGCAATGGGATAGCCTCGCATTTGTTTCGGCACGTCGGAAGTCAAATCGAGCTGTTCGCGAAGTCCGGCGAACAGAATCAACGCCAG
>JAISXV010000035.1 GCA_031270335.1 Prevotellaceae bacterium
GAATATCTGTATCAGCAGCAACGTCAGGAAGTGGATATTATTCCGGAGATAATGGCGTCGATAATGCTTGTTGGAGAGGATGTTATCAGGGCGAATCAGTCGTTTTACCCTTTGATATCGAAGCGGACAGAGATGCAAATTGTGAATCTCGAATTTGTTACGAAGGCGACATCGACTATAACCGGCATCCCTGTTGGCTTTTTCGAAAAACACGACCTTAGAATCATTGCCGAACGCAATCTGGCATACATTGATTTGAGAAGACGGGAATGGCATTCGCTACGTCCGGCAAAAGCAATCACCGGCAACCTGATTAAAGGACTTGCCGGATTGCCCGAAGTAGGCGATCTGGAACAATTTGAATTACAAGATTTTATTTATTCAATCAAAGAAAATTCGAAGCCGTTCATCTCAATTGACGAAATTGTCAGACTGCATAACTGCATGAAACTGTTGCTCGAAAGTTAAATGACTGTAAAATGTTTGATTGTTAGATAAAAAGATATGATGCAGAAAATAATAAACAACATTCCGAACAGTTTGACTTCTGGAAATCTTTTTTGCGGATGTATCGCTACTGTGTTGGCTATCAAAGGAGATATAACGACGGCAACATATTTCATTTTCGCCGCTGCAATATTTGATTTCTTCGACGGTTTTGTCGCCCGACTGTTGAAAGCGCAGTCGCCATTAGGACTTCAACTTGATTCTCTGGCAGATATGGTGAGTTTTGGAGTGGCGCCCTCGGCGATTGTATATTACATTCTGTCGATATCGCAGATACACGTACTGCTTGAACTGCCGGCGTTTACGCCGTATTTAGCCTTTTTTATCGCTGTGTTTTCGGCATTGCGGCTGGCGAAGTTCAATATCGACGAACGACAAAGCGCCGAATTTATCGGGCTTCCTACTCCGGCAGCTACACTGTTTTTCTGCGGATTAACGTATTTCGAGATGTTTACCGTTACGGGATTTTATGTGTTGCTGGCGTCGATTCCGGTGTTTTGTTTCCTGATGGTGTGCGAGTTACCCATGTTTTCGCTGAAAATAAAGAAAAGTCCCGATTTTGTCAGGAAATACAGTTGGCAGTTACTGTTGTTATTGTGCGCCCTCGTGTTTATCGTGGTCTGGCGTCTGAAAGGAATAAGCATAACGATAGCGATTTACATTTTATTTTCGATAATCAGGAACATTAAAAAATAGATACAGTTATGGAAAAAGAATTGAAAGTGAACGCCATAAAAAACGGAACGGCAATAGACCGAATCCCGTCGAATGTTTTGTTTAAGGTAATCAACATATTAGGATTACAAAACTGCGAAAATCAGATAACGTTCGGCATGAATCTCGACAGTAAAAAATTGGGTAAAAAAGCCATTATAAAAGTGACCGACAGGTTTTTCACTTCCGACGAAGTGAACCGAATCGCCTTGATAGCGCCAATGGCAAAACTCAACATCATACGCGATTACGGAGTCGTGGAAAAACGTGAAGTCGAAGTTCCCGAAATAACGGAAAATATACTTAAATGTATTAATCCTAAGTGCATTACAAATCACGAAAATATCAAAACGAAGTTTCGAAAAGTGTCATCCGACCCGCTCGAAATGCAGTGTTGCTATTGCGAAAAACATATTGATCAGGAACATTTTGAGATAATTAATAATTAAAATAGAATTATGATTTTTGATTTACGATCTTTGATTTACGATTTTTGATTTACGATTTTTGATTTACGATTTTTGATTTACCTTCAGGCGCAAGCAGCAATCTAAAGTCCAAAATCAACAATCTAAAATAGATTTGATTTACCTTCGGGCGCAAGCAGCAATCTAAAGTCTAAAATCTAAAATCTAAAGTCTAAAATCATCAATCTAAAATAGAAAAAAATGGTAGGAATTTATATAATATTTGGGATAATTGCTTTAGCAAGTTATATAGTCAGCATGACGTTGCAGAATAAGTTTAAAAAATATTCCGGCGTGGCGCTTGGGATGAGCGGTAAGGATGTTGCAGAGAGAATGTTACGCGACAATGGCATTCGTGATGTATCGGTGATTTCGGTCGAAGGTCATTTGACCGACCATTACAATCCGATGAATAAGACGGTTAATTTGAGTCGAAGTGTATATTCAAGTCAAAACGTTGCAGCAGCGGCAGTTGCGGCTCATGAGTGCGGTCATGCCGTACAACATGCGAAAGCATATACATGGTTGACAATGCGCTCAAATTTAGTGCCGATAGTAAGCGTTTCGTCAAAATATCTTTCGTGGATATTGTTAGCGGGAATACTTACAGTTCAGATATTTCCGGCGATTTTATTGTTGGGAATAATTTTGTTTTCACTGACTACGCTGTTCAGTTTCATCACATTACCCGTCGAAATAAATGCAAGTCAAAGGGCAATTGCATGGCTGGAACAGCAAAATATTGTGGACTCACGTACGAAACCCGCTGCCAAAGACGCACTTAAATGGGCGGCATTGACTTATGTCGTCGCTGCTTTAGGTTCGCTGGCGACTTTGATTTACTACATTTTGATATTTTTAAGTTCACAACGAAGACGTTAATTTTTTTGATAATGAGATATTTAATAATTTTAGCACATCCGAATCCTGAAAGTTTCAGCAGTTCGTTGATAAACGCCTTGCATGACCATTTAGTCAACGAAGGCAATGAAGTGAAAATCCGTAATTTATACGCGATTGGATTTAATCCGGTGTTGAGCGCCGACGATTTTTCGTCGCTCGCCGACAATAAAACCCCGAAAGACATTGAGATAGAGCAGGAATATGTCAAGTGGTCAGACCATATCATATTTGCTTTTCCTGTGTGGTGGGGCGGTATGCCGGCGATGTTGAAGGGATATATCGACCGAGTTTTCTCCGAAGGGTTTGCTTACGAGTATGTTGCCGAGGGGGTAAACGGATTGTTGTCGCCACGCAAAGGCTCAACAATCTGTTCTACCGGCGCTTATTCGGAAGAATACAAAACCGTTCAGGACGCGATGAAGGTGATTTCCGGAGAGGTGATTTTCGACTTTGTCGGGATAAAACCTTACAAACAACTGTTTTACGGAGGTGTGCCAAGCGTTTCGGACGAAGTCCGAAAGTCGTATATCCAAAACGCGTTAAGAGAATTTTCGGATATTCTTATCGTAGAGTAATTTTTGTTCCTTTGTTTGTGTTGTTTAGGTCGTTGTGCGATTTGATAACGACCTCTTTTACACCTTCGTTTAATGCTTTAAAAGCATTGTCAATTTTCGGAATCATGCCGGCGGCGATTACTCCGCTGGCTTTGAGTTTTTCGCAATTGACCGAATTAATCAGAGGAATCACTGAACTGTCGTCGTTGACGTTGGCAAGCAATCCCTGTTTTTCGAAACAGTAAATCAGCCTGACCGAAACGCCGGCAGCAGATAACGCCGTAGCAATTGACTGAGCGACAGTGTCGGCATTGCAATTGAGTAAAATGCCATGCCGGTCGGCAGTTATTGAGCAAAACACAGGGACAAGTCCTGCGTTGATAAATGTCAACAGTCGCTCGGCGTTGATGCCATCGACGGGAATGTCGCCGACGAAACCGAAATCGACGGGACAGGGCGACCGCTTCACCGCTTCGATTATCCCAGCGTCGATGCCCGACAACCCGATTGCATCGCATCCGAGCGAGCGAAGTTGAGCCGTGAGGCTTTTGTTTATCAAACCTGCATACACCATAGTCACGATTTCTATTGTTTGCGAATCGGTGACACGCCTGCCGTCTATCATTTTTGTCGGGACGTCGAGTTTGGCGGAGATTCGAGTAGCAAGTTTGCCTCCACCGTGTACCAAAACCTTGTCGCCGGGTATAACAGCAAACTCTTGCAGAAAATATTTCAAATCCTCCGGACAATCAATGACATTGCCGCCTATCTTGACAATTGTAATTTCAATATCGTTATATTCCATATCCTTTTTATTAAAAAAATTGTGCAAAATTAATGTTTTACCATATTATTGTAACTCTTCTATTGCAAAGATTTCTTTAAAATATTGTAAAACAAGCAATTTAACTTTGTCAATATTTATTGTTTCACCTGTTTCTTTTGCCATTGAGGTAACGCCTTTATCGACAAAACCGCAAGGATTGATGTAATTGAAGCAGTCCAAATCGGTGTTTACGTTCAAGGCGAACCCGTGCATTGTGACGAATTGCGAACATCTGAGACCGATAGCGCATATCTTGCGTGCCGATGAAGCACCTGCGTCAAGCCAAACGCCTGTTGCCTTTTCCTGACGTTCGCCTCGAAGTCCATATTCGGCAATTGTCCGGATTACAACCTCTTCCAGACGCCGAACATACTCTTTGACGCCTGTACGGAAATCGTTTAGACAAAAAATCGGATACACAACCAACTGTCCGGGACCGTGATAGGTGATGTCGCCGCCCCTGTCCACCTTGATAAATTCGACGCCTTTTACCGCAAGTTGAGCAATATTTATCAGCATGTTAGCCTGATTTCCGTTCCTGCCGAGCGTATAAACGTGAGGATGTTCGACAAAAAGCAGATAATTTACACCTTCTTTACCTTCCGATTTTTCTTTCTTCAATTTCTCCATCAGGAAACTCTGTTTTTGCCAGGCGTCCTGATAGTTCATAACTCCCAAATCAATATATTCTACTTTCATTCCTTATATTCTACTTTATATTCTACTTTCATTTTTCTTAACATGACGTTCGGCGTGATAACTGCTTCGTACCAAAGGAGCGCTTTCGACGTGAGCAAATCCTTTTTCTTTCGCAATCTGCTGATATTCGGCAAAAATTTCGGGATGTACGTATTCCACTACGGCGATATTGGCTTTCGACGGTTGAAGATACTGACCTACAGTCATTACCGAGCATCCGGCTTCACGGAGGTCATCCATTGTTTCGATGATTTCGTCGCGTGTTTCGCCAAGTCCAAGCATGATTCCCGACTTTGCGACAATGCCGTAATCCGCTATCTGCCTGACTACTTCCAGCGAAACCTCGTAAGTCGCCCGGCTTCGTACGCTTTTCGACAGTCGCCGGACAGTTTCGAGATTATGCGACACAACTTCCGGATGTGCTTCCAAAATCAAGCGTATCAACTCCTTCCGTCCCTGAAAATCCGGTATCAGGACTTCCATTGTCGTCGCCGAATTTTTCGCTTTGATGGCTTTGATAACTGCTACCCAGTGCGATGCGCCCAAATCGGGCAAATCGTCACGGTCAACCGAAGTAATCACAGCATGTTTCAGATGCAGCGAATTCACCGAATCGGCGACATTTTCAGGCTCTTTTGGGTCTAAAGGCGCCGGTCGTCCGGTTTTCACGTTACAGAATTTGCAGGAACGGGTACACAAGTCTCCGCAAATCATGAACGTCGCCGTCCCGCATCCCCAACACTCACTGCGATTGGGACATAACCCGCTTACGCAAATTGTATGCAGCTGATGTTTGCTCACCGCCGAAAGATTGTTTTGCGGCAACTTTACTTTCAACCAGTCCGGTTTTCGTCTGTTAATCATCATGTTATTTGATTAATTGAAACATGATTTCGTCTTCCCGTCCGTTTGGCGTGAGATTCCAGCTTTTTTTGAGTCCGCACTTTTCGAATCCCACTTTTTCGAGACAGTTGACGCTTTTGTGATTATCCGCCGAAATATTGCAGTACAATACGCTAATATTCAAGACTGCAAACGCATATTCAATCAACATGTTCAAGGCTTCGGACGCATAGCCTTTTTCGCGATTTTCGGGAGAATAAATCATAATTCCCAATCCTGCCCTTCTGTGAAGCGGGTTAAAATCAAACAAATCCACCGTTCCAACAGTTAGATACGCTCCGTTTTGTTTACAGTCGATCATCATACGTAACTGTTTGTTAGCAAAGATGTCACCTTCCGAAAGAATGTATTTTTCGAGTTCGAACCGCGAATATGGCGTAATGCTTTCGCTGACAGTCCATACGTCGGGGTCGTTTTCCCAAAGATACAGCAAATCAATGTCGGAGGGTTCTACTGCTCTGAGCCTTATCGTATCGCTTTCGAGTATCATCCTGTAATAAACGGATTATGAAGCCTTTCCCAGCCTGTTTCCGTATCGGGACCGTGACCGCAATACACTTTTGTTTCGGCGGGGAGAGCAATCAGTGTTTCGAGACTTTCCATTATTTTGTCGTAATCGCCTCCGGGCAAGTCTGTTCGCCCGATGCTTCCGGCAAAGAGAGTGTCGCCGGCGATGAGAAAATGTCCGGTTTCGGAATAGAAACATACCGAGCCGGGAGAATGTCCGGGAGTTGTAATTACCTTTAATTCAGAGTTGCCAAACTTAATTGACTGTCCATTTTCGAGGAAATGCGAGGGCGGATAAGGCTGTTCCTCCGCAAATCCGAACAGCGAAGCGCTCGCCCTGAAACGCTGGATATTTGCCAACTCGCCTTCCGACGCCCATAATTCTACTCCGTATTCGTTGATAACGAAATTGTTGCCAAAGATATGGTCGAAATGACAGTGCGTATTCAACAGTATTTTTGGAGTGAGTCCGCTGTCGGCGATAAACTGTTTTAATGCGTTTTTTTCCTGTGGTTTCTGACAGCCCGGGTCAATTATCGCACATTCTTTTGTTTCGTCGTAAATGATATACGTATTTTCCTGCAATGGATTGAATATTAACTTTTTTATCTCCATTTTTTATTATAAAAACATTTTTCTGTTGCCCGCAAATATATGCAAAATATGTTGAATACAAATAATTTTCCTAAACTTGTTGATTGTTAGATATATCAAAAGTAAATAATATTTTCGTATCAAAAAAATAAAATACATGCAACGTTTTTTCTACAAAAACCATCTATATATACAGTTACTAATAATTTAAAATGTATTGATTGTATGAAACGATTTAAAAAAGCGCTATTGTTTATCTTCCTTGTATTTATTGCGATACAGGGCAGTTCAGGAGACGATTATGATTACTACGCTGTTTACATGGACAGAGCAAATCTCGAAAAATCGGTCTTTTATCTCGAAACGGGTAAAGATATGAAAAATCCCGGAAAAATCTATTACAAACATCCATACCTTTTTGTTAATGAGAAATATAAAGGCGTGCATGTTTTCGACAACACCGACCCTGCCAATCCTGTTAAAAAAGGATTCATAATAGCGCCGGGTTGCTTGGATATGGCTGTGAAAGACAACATTATCTATCTCGACAATGCTGTAGATCTGGTCAGTTTCGATTTAAGCGCAATGAAGGAAACGAAACGG
Organism: Prevotellaceae bacterium; assembly: GCA_031270335.1. Classification (GTDB taxonomy): domain Bacteria; phylum Bacteroidota; class Bacteroidia; order Bacteroidales; family UBA932; genus JAIRLF01. The sequence continues at coordinate 7,278 of JAISXV010000035.1, forward strand.
ATAACTAAGGTGTTTCCCGAACTTGCGCCTCCAAACGGACGCGTACTGTGGTATCCCGACTACGAGTATGACCGTCCTGAAAATCTTATCATTGTTGAATGGGCTAAACGTTAAAAACAGTATTTGATATGAAAAAGATATATAATTTATTGATTATAACAGTGATAGCGCTTACTGCTTCGTGTTCGCAGGAATCCGGTACCGGCAGTGACTCGAGCGGAAATTATTCCGAAGGAAAGGGCGGTTCGATGGCTCGATTTTGTATCTTAGACGATATTCTTTTCACTGTTGACCAAAGCAGTTTGAATTCGTTCGATATTTCAGACCCTAAAAATCCTAATTTTCTTGAAGGCAGAACACAAAACCTGGAATTTGGTATAGAAACCATATTTCCAATGGATTCGTTATTGTTTATCGGTTCTCAAACCGGAATGCACATATTTCGTATTTCGGATCGCGGATTGCCTCAATATCTGTCCACTGCATCACATATTCTCAGTTGCGACCCGGTGGTGGCACAGGGAAATTATGCTTATGTAACGCTCAATTCCGCCAATGTCGGATGCGGACGAACATCTAATGTCCTGCAAATCTACGATATAACAGACATAAAACATCCTCTGTTTGTAGATGAAATTCAGGGATTCCGGTCGCCAATGGGTTTGGGAATCGACGGTAACAAACTGTTTATCTGCGATAAAGGATTGAAAGTGTATGATATCACAAACGGAGCTTCGCCCGAATGGATAGACGACCTTTATTCTGCGGGCATATACGACCTCGCTGATGCTTACGACGTTATCCCGCTCGACGGACTGTTGATGCTCATCGCTTCAAGCGGAATATATCAGTTGGATTATACAGGCGAATCATTGAAATTGTTAAGTAAAATTGAAGTAAAAAAATAAGCGTATGAATAAGATATTAAACGTTTTATTCGCTTTGTTAGCGATAGTGACTTTTCCGGCTCAAATTCAAGCTCAGGATGAAACGATTATAGACAAACTTCCTCATCAGAAAAAGAACTTTACAATCGCGTCACATCCGTTATATCATTTCAATAGCGGCGTAAGGTTAGATTTCGAAAAACGAATCAAAAATACGCCATCGTGGATTCAGTTAGGCATTTCAGGAAATTTTTTGGGGAAAAGAAACAATGAAAACAACTACTGGACTATAGCTTCGGGAGATGAATTTAGTTATCTTCGTGGAGGCGGTCTGGAATTGAACTACAAATATTTTGTTAACAAAAAAGAATCCTTGTATTTTGCCGGCGGAGGCTCGCTGTTCCACTCTAACATCGAATACATGGGTGATTACTGGATTTCATATATCGAAGACGGTTTAGTGTACCAGATAATCAAATACGGTAAAATAAACCAGAAAATCAATAAATTGGGAATCAATACTTATTTCGGATATCAATTACCAACCCCGACATTTCTTTTCGATATGTTTGTGGGACTTGGCTATCGGCACAGTTTCCGAAACAACGATACAGCTAAACTATTCGATGATTCCATGATTTCATTAGGTTATACGGGTCTTGTCTTCATAACCGGTGTCAGATTTGGCGTTAAATTTTAAACACAAATGAAAAAAATCCTGAAAAGTCCTTCTCCAAAAAAGAAGGACTTTTTGTATTTGTTGGCAATTTTTCCATGATTAGTATGTTTTCCTGACTTCGACAATGCGTCACCTTAAAAAATCCGATTCTCTGCGCAGGATGCGTAAAGACGCAAAATTTTGCGTCTCTACTACGTCAAGAAATGTATAACCATTATCATGGTGCGACGGGACGCACGGTGGTATGAAAAGGAGGAACGGGAAATAATCCCGTTCCTCCTTCTCGATTTACAATTATCAACTGTTACTTGATTATCGGAACGACTGCTGCTCCAAAAGGTACGCCTGTTTTCAGGTCGAACTTTTCTTCAACATTTGTATCAAATGCTACAACATCTTGTCCTTGATTTGTCAGGTAAAAATCTCCGTTAAGCGGATTTACCGACACGCCGTACACCATGAAAAATTCGTGTACTATATCGCTGATATTTTCCACTGCTTTAGTTTGCAGATTGATTTTGTTGATATAGTTTAAAACATAGTCATAATCGACGACATAAATGAAATCCTTGGCGAGCGCTATTTTCGACGCCCTGATGTCAAGCGTAGTGACTGTCTTTTGTTCGGGATCCAACACGTGAAGATTCGTAGGAGCCGTTACTGTCCAATTTTCGTCGTACACGCTGGCAGTTGTGAAATAGATTTCGCCTGATGGCGTAGCCTCAATCATCATGGGATTTTGCGGTACATCAATGGATTCCGTTTCTTCGAACGAGTTAATGTCCACTACGGAAATAGTATTTCCAGCACCCCATCCGGAGTTGCAGACATACAAATTATCGTTATAAAAACATATACCTTCCGCATTATTTCCGCTCAAATCTGCTGTTCCGTCAATCTCCAACGAAGCTGTGTCAATACGAACGACGGATTGCGAATATGTGGTTACATACGCTTTGTTATCGTGGAAAATGACACGGCGCGGACTGTCAACTATTATTCGTGTTATCGACTCGCCTGTTTCGGAATTGATGACGTCAACATATCCTGCATCTGTGACAGTACAGTATAATTTGCTGCCATAGATAGCCAAATCATTAGCGCCGTTTCCAAGCGGCTTGCCATTCTTTTGAGTGTAATAGTTTTTGGTTGTCTCTCCTGTTTTTACATTGTAATAAGCAATGTCTGATGTGCCGGTACCCCAAGCGCCTTCGCTTAAAATGAACAATCCCACTGTTTCGAGCGCTTTGCTTTGGGTTACCTCAATTTCGACATCGGGAAGACCGTCGGCTTTGACAGTAATAACCGCTGTACGCGGTGTAGCGGCTGTGTTTTCGGCAACGGTAACTTCGACAGTTGCGTTGGAGTTGCCTAAGATTTTGGACACTGTTATCCATTCGGCATCAGCGCTGGAATTGCCCGAGGTTTTGGTTACCCAGTCGGCATCTTTTTCGATTATCCAATCAGTATTGGATGTGATTGTAAATGATTTTGTCTCGCCACTGTGCAGAAATGACAGCGACGTTGGATCAACCTTTAGTTCCGGTACAAAATCATCATCTTTTTTACATGCAACTAATGTAAGTGCAAGTACAAACAAAATAAAAATTTTCTTCATGTCTAAATATTATTTAAATTATTAATAAAAAATACATCTACAAAGCTTTATACCTCGAAAGCTTGAAAAAACGGTGTAATGGCAGGTCTTCTGACTTACCCCATCCGGAAACGCCCTTCCCATTATTTTCGCTAAATAACAGTGGCAAAAAGTGTTTGCTTCCGGACTATATCAGGGTTCACAGCAGCGGGTCTGTTCGGGATTTCCACCCGATTCCCTTTTATCGTCTGTTTTTGCACAAAAACAAATGAACCTATTTACGGGCGCAAAGGTAAACAAAAATTAACAATTGCCAACTGATGATTGATAATGCACAAAAAAATCTACCCTTCGTTGAATGAATTTTGCGTCACCGATTTGGGTGACGCATTGTCGAAGTCAGGAAAGAACGCCGGCATTCAATTTTTCGGTGGCATATTACCGTCAGTAGTTATTACTATTTTTTTTCGGAAAAGGGTTACTTTGCGGGATATAAGTTATTCAGTTTTCATTCTTTATATCATTGATTACAAGTCGTAAAAAATAATATTATATTGATATTCGAAATATTTACTACATTTGCGACTTTAAATATTAATTTTATTACATAATATTATTTAATTTTAATGCGGAAACAACACACTTTAATATCTGAGATTAGATTAGAAGGCAAAGGGTTACATACAGGATTGGACGTTGAATTGACGATTTGTCCGGCACACGAAAATCACGGGATCAAATTTCAACGAATAGATTTACCCGAACAGCCTGTTATAGATGCTGTTGCTGATAATGTTACGGCAACGTCACGTGGAACGACTCTCGAAAAAGACGGAGTAAAAGTAACTACAATAGAGCATCTTATGGCGTCGTTATGGGCGTTGGGTGTCGATAACGCTCTGATAAAAGTCAATGCGCCCGAAGCTCCGATACTTGACGGCAGCGCAATAAAATACGTTAACGCAATCAACGAGGTGGGATTGCAGGAACAGGAAGCAGAATGTGTCTATTACACAATCAAGGAAAAAACAGTCTTCCGCGACGAAGAAACCGGCAAGGAAATAGTGATTTATCCTGACGACAAATTCAGCGTAAACGTAACTATCGACTTCAACTCCAAGGTGTTGAACACACAATCGGCGCGTCTGGAATCGCTGGACAAGTTCGCTACGGAAATAGCGCCGTGTCGAACTTTCGTCTTTCTGCACGAGTTGGAAGCGCTGTTCAAAAACAATCTCATCAAAGGCGGAGATTTTGAAAATGCGATAGTTATCGTCGAAAATACCTGCGACAAAAATGAATTGCAGCATCTGGCGGAACTGTTCAACAAACCGACGGTCGAACGCGTTCCCGAAGGTTATCTCAACAATCTGAAATTGAGGTTTATCAACGAACCGGCAAGGCATAAACTCTTAGACCTCATCGGCGATTTGTCGCTCATCGGGTTCCGTATAAACGGACGCGTCATTGCTTTCAAACCCGGACACCAGATAAATACCGAGACAGCCAGAGAGTTGCGTAAAACCATCAAACGGGAAAACCTCAAACCGATAGCCCCGAAATACGACCCCAACAAACCTCCGCAGTACGACGTTAAAGGAATCATGAGCATCTTGCCGCACCGTCCGCCGTTCCTGCTGGTTGACAGAATAATACTGAGGACTGAGGATTCCGTTGTCGGAATAAAAAATGTGACGATGAACGAGCCGTTCTTTGTCGGTCATTTTCCCGGAGAGCCAGTGATGCCGGGCGTTCTTCAGGTCGAAGCCATGGCGCAGGTTGGCGGAATCCTCGCTTTGGGAAATGTCGAAAATCCGGAAACGTATTCTACTTATTTCCTTAAAATCGACAAGGTTAAGTTTAAACGAAAAGTTGTTCCCGGCGACACTCTGATATTCAAACTCACTTTGCTTGAGCCGATTCGCAGAGGAATTGTCATAATGTTCGGACAGGTTTTTGTCGGCGACCAGCTTGCCGCCGAAGGTGAATTAACCGCTCAAATAGTGAAAAACAAGTAATTAATATCAATTATATGAATTATATACACCCCAATGCAAAAATAGGAAAAAATGTAACGGTCGGACCGTTTTCAAGTATTTCGGAACATGTCGAAATCGGCGACGGAACAAAAATAGAATCCAACGTAGTGATAATGGATTATGTCAAAATCGGGAGCAATTGCCATATTTTTCCCGGAGCAGTCATCGGAGCGGTACCTCAGGACTTGAAGTTTAAAGGCGAAACATCGTGGGTCGAAATCGGCGATAACTGCGTTTTAAGAGAATGTGTAACAGTGAATCGCGGCACCGAAGCCAGCGGAAAAATGAAAACCAGTATAGGAAACAACTGCCTGATAATGTCGTATTCACACATTGCGCACGATTGTTTCATCGGCAATAATGTCGTTTTGTCGTCGTTCACCGGACTTGCCGGCGAAACCAACATCTACGATTACGCAATACTCGGTGGAAAGACAGGCACTCACCAGTTTACACGCATCGGAGCGCATGTGATGACAATGGGCGGCTCGCTCGTCGGCAAAGACATTCCGCCGTATATCATTGCAGGTCATCTCCCTTTGTCGTACGGCGGCGTAAACAGAATCGGTCTCCGGCGCCGGGGATTTGCAACCCCTAAAATCGAAGAGATAAGTTCGATTTACAAGACTATATATCAGAGTAATCTGAACACTACCGACGCATGTAACAAGGTCGAACAGGACTTTCCGCAAACAGAAGAACGCGACCTGATACTGAATTTTATCCGCTCGTCGAAACGGGGAATCATACGTCGCGACGCCAGTTCGGACGATTTAGACGAATTTTGAGATAAAATAATGGATAATAATAAGATATTTGGACTCCGTCCTGTTTTGGAAGCTCTCAAGGCGGGCAAATCGTTCGAGAAGATTCTGATTCGCGAGGGCGGAGGTTCCGATTTGCTCTATCAGATAATTGATTCGGCTAAAAAAAAGAATATTACGCTTGACAGAGTTCCTGCCGAAAGGCTCGATCGACTGTCGAAAAACGCTAATCATCAGGGAATAGTGGCGTTTTTGTCGTCCGTAGAATATTCAGACTTGGAAGATGTTCTGGAAAATATCCGGCTGGCAGGAAAAACGCCGTTTCTGCTTTTGTTGGACAAAATCACCGATGTACGTAACTTCGGAGCAATAGCCCGTACAGCCGAATGTGCAGGAATAGACGCAATTGTCGTGCCGGCGAAAAACGCCGCCCCGCTGAATGTCGATGCAATGAAAACTTCGGCAGGCGCATTGAATTACGTCCCTGTCTGCAAAACGCCAAACCTGAGAACGGCTATCTATCTGATTAAAAACTACGACATAAAAATAATCGCAGCAACCGAAAAATCCGGACAAAACTATTTCGACGCCGATTTGTCGGGAGCTGTCGCAATCATTCTTGGTTCGGAAGAATCCGGTATTTCTGCTAACAATCTGGAACTTACCGACGAAACAGTGAAAATCCCGCTTCAGGGTAACATTGATTCGTTGAACGTTTCCGCCGCCGCCGCTGTGATTGCATTCGAATGTGTAAGGCAAAGGAGCGCATTAGTGGCAAATACTCTTAGTTCTTAGTTTTCAAGCCCGCAATGACGGACTCTTTCTCACAGAATCGCAACAGTTCTGTTTCTACGAGTGGAAACCAAACTCTTAACTCTTAGTTCTTAACTCTTTCCAGTAGCCTACGATTACCATCCCATTCAATCTTATTTTCGACCCATAAAATAAGGTTACAGATGTGGGGAATCATACGGGCTACTAAGGTGTTTTTCAGGAAAATAAGGTTTCTTATTTAATCGCAAAAAAACATTTATTTCGCATCACTTAACTCTTAGTTCTTAGTTTCCAAGGCGATACTCAGGACTTCTTTCATTGTTGTTACATATTTAAAAGTAAGACCTTCGAGATATTCCTGTTTTATTTCTGCGATATTCTTTTTGTTGTCGGCAGAAAGGATTATTGTTGAGACTCCTGCACGTTTGGCAGCGAGTATCTTTTCTTTAACGCCGCCGACCGAAAGAACTTTTCCGCGGAGAGTTATTTCGCCGGTCATTGCGATACCTTTTTGCACCTTTCGACCTGTGAAAATCGAAGCAATAGACGTCAGCATTGTGATTCCGGCAGAAGGTCCGTCTTTTGGGATAGCGCCTTCGGGGACGTGAATGTGAACGTTTTTCTTTTCGAACATCTCTTCGTTGATGTTCAGAGAGGAAGCATGAGCCTTAATGTACTCCAGCGCTATTTTTGCCGATTCTTTCATCACATCGCCCAGATTTCCCGTGATTTGCAATGCTCCTTTTCCGGGGCTTATGCTTGCTTCGACAAAGAGAATTTCGCCGCCTGCTTCTGTCCAGGCGAGACCGGTTGTTACTCCCACAAAATTGTTCGAGCCGATTACATCTCTCTGGATTTTCGACGTCCCGAGAATCTTTTTCGCTTCCGCCGCCGATATCTTTTTCTTGAATTTTTCGCCGAATGCCAGAGCTTTGGCTCTGTTACGGATGATTTTTGCGATTTGCTTGTCAAGATTTCTGACGCCCGACTCGTGCGTATATTCGTCTATGATTGTTTCGATTGCCGAATCGTCGAACGAGAGTTGTTTCGGTTTAACGCCGTGAGCCTCCAACGCTTTGGGAATCAAGTGACGTTTGGCGATTTCCAATTTTTCCTGACTGATATATCCTGTCAGGTTTATCATCTCCATTCTGTCGCGCAGGGCGGGATGTATGGTATCCACACGGTTTGCCGTTGTGATGAACATGACGCGCGACAAATCGTAGTCCAAATCGAGATAATTATCACGGAACGTAGAATTTTGTTCGGGGTCAAGCACTTCGAGCAGCGCCGACGAAGGGTCGCCTTTAAAATCGTTGCCAACCTTGTCGATTTCGTCCAGAATAATAACGGGATTCGAAGTTTTGCAACGGTTGATTGTCTGCACTATTCTGCCCGGCATTGCGCCGATATAAGTTCTTCGATGTCCCCGTATTTCGGCTTCGTCGTGCAATCCGCCCAGAGATATTCTGCCGAATTTACGACCTAAAGCCCGCGCTACCGATTTGCCCAGCGAAGTTTTTCCCACGCCCGGAGGTCCGTGCAGGCAGATAATCGGCGATTTCAAATCGCCTTTGAGTTTTATCACCGAAAGATATTCCAATATCCTCTCTTTGACCTCTTCCAGACCGAAATGGTCTTCGTCAAGGACGTCCTTAACCAGGTTGAGGTCAAGATTATCCTGCGAACATTCGTCCCACGGCAGGTCGGTCAGGATATCCAGATAATTCAACTGTACGGAAAATTCGCCTCCGAGAGGATTCATTTTCTCGAACTTATTCAGTTCTTTATCAAACGTATCCTTTACATATTGGGGCCACTTTTTCGACGAAGCTTTTTCAACAAGACGTTCGACTTCGCTATCAGTAGCATCGTTATCATTACCAAGTTCGTTTTGTATTGTTTTGATTTGCTGATGAAGAAAATATTCGCGCTGTTGCTGGTCCATTTCCGACCGGACTTTCTGCTGAATATCGTTTTTGATTTCCATCAGTTGAATTTCATGTCCGAGGAGTTCGACGAGTTTCAAAGCACGTTCTTTCAGTTCGCCGATTTCGAGTAATACCTGTCTGTCGTTGTGATTTTCGAACTCAATGTTTGCCGAAATAAAATTTATCAAAAGCTTGGGATTCTCGATGTTTCGTATTGCAAATGATGCTTCGGGCGGCATGTGCATCGAAAAATTTATCATCTTTGATATCGAATCTTTCACAGCGCCAATGATAGCCTCGAAATCCTTGTCGGACTTCGGCGGTTCGACGTCGGTCAACATCCTGATGTATGCTGTAAAATACGGATCCTGCTGTACATAGTCGTCAACGACAAAACGTTGTATGCCCTGCAATAAGACCGTTACAGCGCCGTCGGGCATCTCGAAAATCTTCAATATCCGGGCAAGCGTACCGACACGGTACAAATCGCCGGCTTCGGGTTCTTCGATATTGGGATCCTTTTGCCCGACCGCGCCAATCATTCTTGATCCCGAATACGCTTCCCGAATCAACTTTATCGACTTGTCTCTGCCAACCGTTATCGGCATCACTACCAGCGGAAAAAGCACCGCATTACGTAAAACAAGCATCGGCAAAGGCATCGGCAACTCTTTTTCGGTAAAATTTTCCGAAGAATCCTCATTCAGTGGTATAAAACCAATATTTTCGCCCATAGCGCCTGCTATAAATATTTTTCCTAACTTATCAAAAGCCATATAATCCTCCAACTGCCAAAATGACATAATTTACTGTCAAAATAGCGTTATTTTTATTATTCATTCAAATATCCTTATTCATAATCCATGTATCAACCGGCTTTTAATTAACATATTGTATTAAAAATGCCTTATTATACAGGTTATATCGCCAATTATATAACAACTTTCGTTCCAAACTAAAAACACCCCAACTCTTAACTTTTAGTTCTTAGTTCTTAACTTACTCGTATGCTCCCATTTTCAACATTTCCACTTCTTTAGGAGTCAAAAGGCGGTAATCTCCGCGTCGTAAACCTTTTTTTGTAAGACCAGCAAAATAAACTCTGTCGAGTTTAACAACTTCATATCCAAGTTTTTCGAACATACGCCGGATAACTCTGTTCCTGCCCGAATGTATCTCGACCCCCAGTTCGGCTTTGTTGGTGTCCGAAACGTGGATACTGTCCACAACAGCCGGTCCGTCTTCGAGTTCGACGCCTTCGATCAAGGCTTTTAAATCGGCTTTGGCAACATTTTTGTCAAGCCGTACCTGATACACTTTCAACTTGTTATGCGAAGGATGAGTTAACTGTTTCGCCAAATCGCCGTCGTTGGTGAAAAGCAACACTCCGGTGGAGTTCCTGTCCAACCGTCCGACAGGGTAAACCCGTTCCTTACACGCTCCCTCAATCAGTTCCATGACTGTCTTTTTCGCATGAGGGTCGTCGGTCGTCGTGATGTAGTTTTTCGGCTTGTTCAAAAGGATATACGCCTTGTTTTCGCCTTTCAGACGCTCCTTATTGAAACGGACGTCGTCATCTCTCCTGACTTTCGTGCCTAACTCGGTAACTATCGTACCATTAACCGAAACAAGCCCCGCAGTGATATACTCGTCGGCTTCTCTGCGCGAACATACCCCCGAATTTGCTATAAACTTGTTCAGTCGCACCAATTCGTCTTTCTTTTTCTCCGGTTTTCGTACCGATTTTCTTTCCGGCTTGTCGGAATACGACCTGCTGCTGCGACGAGGTTTTTGTTCCCGTCGGTCGGAATAATTTTCTCTTTCCGATGATGTTGAATACTTGCGGGGACGTTTCTCCTGCGAATCTCTTTCAGGCTTGTCGGAATACGACCTGCTGCTGCGACGAGGTTTTTGTTCCCGCCGATCGGAATAATTTTCTCTTTCCGATGATGCTGAATACTTGCGAGGACGTTTCTCCTGCGAATCTTTTTCAGGCTTGTCGGAATACGACCTGCTGCTGCGACGAGGTTTTTGCTCCCGTCTTTCGGAATAATTTTCTCTTTCCGAAGATGTTGAATACTTGCGAACTCGTCTGTCCGTCGAATATTTTTCCGGTTTATCGGAATATGACCTTCGACGAGGCGCTTGTTCGTTTTTATCACTGCTTTTTTCGGACCTGTTTTTTATTTCCCACACCGAACCGGCAGTTTTTTTCTCTGTTTTATCCCTCAAAGGGGCTTTCTCTTTTCCCATGTCTTTCTATGTTTTTCGCTATTTTATACTGACTGTAGTTATAAACAATCGAGGTGCAAACATAGTTAAAATTATTGACAATGATTAAAAAATGATTTCTGTAATTCTGTAATTCTGTAAATTATACTACCTTTGCACCCTGAAATAAAGAATAATTATGGATGCAATTAAAGCAAGCGAAGTCTCTAATATCCTGAAAATGCAGTTGGAAGGCGTCAGGACAAACATGGAATTTGACGAAATCGGCACTGTCTTAAACGTCGGCGACGGGGTTGCCCGTATATACGGACTGAATAAAGTACAATCGAACGAATTGATTCTTTTCGAGGATGGTTCACGAGGAATAGTACTCAATCTTGAAGAAGAAAACGTAGGAGCGGTATTACTCGGCTCTTCCGAAAAAATCAAGGAAGGAATGAGCGTCAAACGTACCAACGAAATAGCCTCCATTAAAGTTGGCGAAGGGCTTCTCGGACGAGTTGTCAATGCACTTGGCGACCCTATCGACGGAAAAGGAATAATCGAAGGCGACCTGATAGAGTTACCGTTGGAACGAAAAGCGCCGGGAGTAATATTCCGGCAGCCGGTATCCACGCCTTTGCAGACAGGCATTAAAGCAATAGACGCAATGATTCCTATCGGACGGGGACAGAGAGAGTTAATCATCGGCGACCGTCAGACGGGTAAAACGGCAATCGCTATCGACACAATTCTCAATCAGAAATATAACTACGAAGCTGGCGATCCTGTTTATTGCATTTACGTCGCGATAGGTCAGAAAGGTTCGACAGTGGCAAATATCGTCAAAACCTTAGAAGAGCATGGAGCGATGAAATATACCGTCGTCGTTGTATCCACAGCCTCCGATCCTGCTGCTTTACAGTACTATTCGGCATACGCAGGCGCCACTATCGGCGAATTTTTCAGAGACACGGGACGACATTCGTTGATTGTCTTCGACGACCTCTCGAAACAGGCGGTCGCATACAGAGAAGTGTCGCTGGTTTTGCGACGACCTCCCGGACGGGAAGCCTTTCCGGGCGACATCTTTTATCTCCATTCCCGATTGCTCGAACGTGCAGCAAAAATCATAGCTTCCGACAGCGTCGCAAAGAGTATGAACGACCTTCCCGAAGCGTTAAAACCGTTAGTGAAAGGCGGAGGTTCAATGACCGCTTTGCCGATAATCGAAACTCAGGCAGGCGACGTATCGGCGTATATCCCGACCAACGTCATTTCGATAACCGACGGGCAGATATTCCTGGACGCCAATCTTTTCAACGCAGGAAACAGACCCGCTATCAACGTCGGAATTTCGGTTTCACGCGTTGGAGGAAACGCCCAGATAAAATCAATGAAAAAGGTTGCAGGAACATTGAAACTTGATCAGGCTCAGTTTCGGGAAATTGAAGCGTTTTCGAAGTTCGGGTCGGACATCGACGCTTCAACAAAGATGGTGTTAGACAAAGGCTTACGCAATGTCGAACTGCTAAAACAACCTCAATATCAGCCTGTTCCTGTCGAAAAACAGATAGCGATAATCTTCTGCGGCATCAATAATCTCCTTTTGGGAATCACGCCCGACAAAGTGAAAGATTTTGAAAAACTGTTTTTCGAAATACTTGACACAAAATACAAAAAAGAAGTTATGGAAACATTGAAATCCGGCGAAATAAATAACGCCATAGCATTGAAAATCAAAGAAGTCGCAAATGATGTGATTCATACGATAAACAAATCGGCGTAACAGAATTTGTTTACGTCGAACAGTCCTTTATCGCAGATTTTCAGTTGAGGAATCACGATAAGAGCCATAAACGACAGCGTCATAAACGGAGAAGTGAGCGGCGACCCGATTTGTTTGGCTTTCGTGTTCAGCCTTTCGTAATCGGACGCCACATTGTCGATGCTCTTGTCGCTGATAATTCCGGCAATCGGCAAAGGCAAGACGTCCACAATGCCGTCAACGCATACAGCGATACCGCCCGACACTTTAATCACAGCGTTAATACACTCGACTATAGCCTCGTCGTTCACGCCCACGGCTATCAGATTGTGACTGTCGTGAGCGACCGTTCCGGCTAATGCTCCCTGTTTCAAACCGAATCCCTTAATGAAGCCGACCACAGGCTTCGAACCGGAAATATAACGGTTCAATACAACTATCTTCAAAACGTCTTCCTCGACAGACGAAATTACATCAAAACCCTTAACAATCGGTTTCATAACAATATTTTCGGTAAACAACTCCCTGTCAATAACTTTTATAACTCTTATATCCTTATCAGGCGTCGCTTTTACACGAATATCTTCGACTGTAACGGGCGAGGCATGAAATTTGTTTTTAATCTCAATCTTCGGACGGTGTAAATTTACGCTCCCCCTACCCTGTCGTACGCCAATTTTCCAGAAATATATGTTTGCAGGATTTTAAATTCTGGCTTGATAGAATCGGTGATTATAAAATCAGCAGAATCGCCTTCTCTCAACAAACCCACCGGTATTCCGTAGTGAGCGACAGGATTCACGGCAACCGCTTTGAGCAGATTAAAGAAATTAATTCCTTTCGCGAGAGCCTTGTTTACTAACTTATTGATATATCCGTTTCGCAAATCGTCTGGATGCGAATCGTCTGTACACAGCATTACCGCCGAAGGATAACGGTCGATCAACGGATATAAAGCATCGAAATTTTTAACGGCGCTTCCTTCCCTGATTAGAACTTTCATGCCGAGCGAAATCTTCTCTTCCGCCTCGCAGATATCCATACATTCGTGGTCTGTCGATATTCCAGCGGCGATATATTTCTCCAGCGAAGTCCCCGAAAGACATGGTGCATGACCGTCAACGGGTTTATTCAGTCGTTTAGCCGCCTCGATTTTACCCATTATTTCCGCATCACCGGCAATCACTCCCGGAAAATTCATCATCTCGGATAAATACCAGATATCCTCATTACGCAACAAAGCATTCACTTCATCGACGCCCAGCTTTGCTCCGGACGTCTCAAACGGCGCTGCAGGCACGCACGAAGGCGCTCCAAAGAAAAATTTAAACCCCGATTGTCGTCCGTTTTCGATAAAATATTCTACGCCATCGACGCCAAGAACATTCGCAATCTCATGCGGGTCGCTTACCGTAGCGACAACGCCATGCGTTACAGCAGCTCGTGCAAACTCCGAAGGCATCAGCATACTGCTTTCGATATGCACATGCGAATCAATAAATCCGGGCATAATATAGCGTTCTTCGCAAACATCAATCTCCTCTATCCGTTCGATTTGTCCAAAAACATTAACATAAAGCCTGCCCTTGTATATCCTTTGCTCAAAAACATCTACAACATATCCGGTAATGGTATATGGCGTCAAAATATTCATAAACACCTCTTCTTTTACCTGAAAAGTCATCGGCGCAGTGTAAGGATTCGTTTTATTTATTATTACTCCCATATTTTTAACCATTGTTCCACGTGGAACATTAATAATTAATATCGTTTTTAAACAAAATGTTCCACGTGGAACATTTTGTTTTATTTTTTAATTCGCAATTAACACAATATTTACCGGTCCCGCCAGTCCTGATGGGCGCAATGGATGTTCTTTCGTAAACTTTCGGATATTTGTTTTCGTAAACCGTTTTTCTTCCGGCAGGAATTGATCGCCGATAAGACGGTTTTGCCAGAGGTTTACGACCTTTATTTGCAACGTATTTTCGCCGTCATGAAGATATTCCGTAATATCCTGCGAAAACGGAGGTTGCCACCACACGCCTGCTGATTGTCCGTTGATGTGAACTTCGGCGAGATTATACAGTTCGCCGAGATCAAGATAGATGCGTTTGTTGCGACGCTGCCCGGCGGACAAATGGACGATAGTAGAGTATTCGGCTGCACCGGAGTAATATCGAATATCTTCGTCAGGATGTTCGTTCCAGAGGACGAGCTTGTCAAAACGAGTTTTTTCGGGAGCGCCCCAAGCAGTGTCGAAAGCGACATCCCAGCCAGATGTAACGGGAATCGTTTCTATTTCGGCGTTGAACGTATGCGTTTTATTATCAGATGAAGTCAGAGTCCAGTTGCCGGCGTGCACCATGAACAGTTTAGCGTCGTTAAGGGAAACAAATGGTTGCGTGTCGAAAGTATCCTGCGGTAATTCGGGAAACAGACTTTTCCCGTCCAGCAAGATATTTTCGTAATGCGCGTTCTGCGGTTTGCGGAACACGACAAACACTGAGCCGAACGGTTCGAGAAATAACGGAATCGTTGTCCGTCCTGCCTCCGTTTGATAGACGGGATATTCGTTAACAGCGCCGGTTTCGGGATGCCAGAGTTCCGGCGTTCGCCCCTCTCCACGAAACGATACACGAAGATATTCCGGTCGTTCATTACGATTGACAACGTAATATATTTCAGCGCTGTCGGTTGTACGATGAATATAATCAATCAGAGCGTCCGGCTTGCGACTTTCGTAAACAAAATCCGGAATAACGCCTTTTCGAAGCAAAGCTTCGCGAGTATTTTCTCCCGCTTGCAGATCGATTATCGTTGCGCCGGACTGTTGCATCGACTTAATTTTTTTCGCTGCTTCAGGCGATATACCCTTATGTTTCGGCAGTACAAGAGCATGATAACTCATTCCATCAGGCAGATATATTTTTCCGCCGCTCACACTCATCCGGTCGAGGATAACCTCTGTATTACAAACGTCATAATCGTATCCTTCGCCCAAATCGTCATTAACATGCTTCAACGGAACCTGATTCGGAACATTATCCCCATAATAATAACAGACGTCGCCAACAAACAAGCCCTGCGACAACATAAACGCAATACGGCTGTTCCATTCAATGAAAGCCGGAGCCTGTTGCCACCAGGTCACGTTTGGGTTAAAGTGCGTTCCGGCAAAATATTCGTTGCCGGGTTTACCGGCGTCTTTCGACGAATGAGAAAAAGTGTGTACAACAAGACGGTTAAGCCCTTCGCAATAAGCCCGATCAAGCGTCGGCTTCATATATGCAAAATCTTCTTCCCAATGCAAGCCGATACTCGTAGGACCCTCCGCCTGCACAAACCGGCGACCGTAAATATGCGCCGCCGAAGCAGGCTGTTTGATATAAATACGAGTTTGAGGCGAAACACGATGCGTCTTTGCCCGTATCCAAAATTCGCCCATCGGAATATCGTTTAATCCTTCGTTTTTCAGAGCGTCGATGGGAGCGGGATGCGGTCCGCCGCTTTCGGGATGAACGCCAAGACCGTCATTGTGAGCGCGGTCACGAAAGCGTTTGTAATGATTTTCCCATATCAAATCAGCTATTGTACGCCGAAAATCGTAGAGAAACTTATTAGATACATCACGACTTTCGATAATCCGTCCGGTAATCACCGGAAGATAGGGCAAAATATCATACCCGTGCGATTTTTTGAAGAACTGTTCAAAGCCGTTCGTCCAGTTTGTAGCGCCGAGTTCCCAGCTGTCGTCGTGGAGATATTTCAGACTGTTGAGCTTCGCTTGTTGCACATCGCGGACAACAACAGCAGCAGTATTATCGTATTGCAAGTCGGTGGCATCGACGCTAAGATAGTCAATAGCAAGACCGCCGCCGCCCGGACTGTGCGTCGATACCCGAATACCTGTTCCCGTATATCCGAACCGCATTATCAGATAACGACCTTCCGGCACATCCCAGACAATGTTTCCGCTGGCATCGACCTTGTCCGAAATATCAATCACATCGCCGATAAAAGCATGACAATCGCCTTCAGACGAGGGTTCGTCTTTGAGAAATATATCCCAATCGCATCCTAATCCGTTGTCCGTGTGAGGTATATTGATAGAGTGTACCGCCTTGAGGCGAAAATTTTCCAGAGGTTTCACCGTATCGCATTGCGCTACAAGCCTCATGGCTATAACGGCAACGGGACGATAAAATGGAATATCATCAGCAGTTTTCAGCAAATTTTCCGGTAAAGGCAATTTCTCAGACAATGTTTTCGGTCCTTGTACTTCGAGTTCCGTCCACGTCAGTCTCTTCGCCGCATATTCCGGCGTCACCCATGGACCGCCGTCGTTCCATCCGCTACAGATGTTCATGCTGATTTCTATTCCCAAACTGTCGGCGACACGACAAGCATAGAGAAACATCTCTCGCCATTCGGGCGACATAAACGTGTAACCTGCCGGAATTTGTTCTGTAACAGTTCCATAAATTGTTCCGGCGGCGCATCCGGCGTCGAACAGCAAAGCTCCGTGAATACCTGCTTTTTTCATTTCAGTCAAGTCGGAGAGTATTCCTTCTTTCGAAATATTTCCGTCGAGCCACCACCAGAAAACACGAGGCTTGGCATAATCAGGCGGCACAGCAAAATCTGCTTCCAAATCGACGGATGAGGTATAGCCGGCATGTTCATAAAATGCCGGTTTATGCCCCGAAGTGCATCCGGCTACAATAATAACGATGTATAAAAATATCTTTTTCATTGGTCATTGAATTTTTACTCCACACATTTTTGTTTTATTCTCATAATTAATACTATTGCTGACAGTCACATAAATAGAATCTCCATTTAAGCGACAAGTAATCAATTCTGTATGAGGACTTTCAATGTATCGCAAGCTGAGAGATAAAGTCTGTTCATCAGGCAAGTGATAACTCCCGTAAACTTTAAAAGGAGGAAATTCACTGAAAGCAGCAGGATTGACCGCCAAATTGGGAGCCGGTTTGTTTGTTTCCCCTGCTAACCATTTTTCTTTTCCAAAATAAAACAAATAACCAAACCCGTTCAAAATGCAAGTATCACCGGTTATGCGTAAGGAAAAAGGAATATTTTCTTCATTGTGAGAGAGACTGTAAATTTTTTCTCCCGTTAAATTAGTTTTCAGAGAGGAAGTAATGCCTTTTGGAGGATTTATTGCCAAGGAAGCCAATTTTTGATGCAAGGCGTTTACCGCATTTTCATCGGCAGGTAATGGCTGCGGATGCATAGCCGACAAGAGATGTTCCCATATCAGATTGACTTCCTTTTGCATGTCGTACGCATTTGCCTGCACAACAATTACAGCGTCTTGTTCCGGCATCACAACAATGAGTTGTCCATAAGCGCCATCGGCACGAAAAGCATTGTTCCGACATCGCCAAATTTGATAACAATAGCCTTGCGCCCAATCATCTGTTGCTCTTTTTTCAGGAGAGAGACCTGGATTTTGATAGATTTTAGCAGTCGTCGCTTCTTCAATCCACGATTCGGGTAACAATTGTTTCCCGTTCCATTTTCCTTTTTGCAGATAGAGTTGTCCTAATTTTGCCATATCTTCGGTATGTATTCGCAATCCCCATCCTCCTGTATTAATACCTTGTGGACAGATTTCCCATTCTGCCTCCCGGATAGCCAGAGGCTCCAGTAATCGGGGACGAAGATAATCCAAAAGCCTTTCGCCAGATACTTTTTGAACAATAGCCGACAGCATATAAGTAGCCATGGAATTATAAAAAAATTTCGTTCCAGGCTCATCTACAATCGGAGAAGCCAAAAAATCTTTTACCCATTGATTTCCATTACGTATTGGCTCGGGATTTTGTCCGGCTGTCATGCTAAGTAAATGTTTAACACATAATTGCGACAAATAAGGAGAAATAGAATCCGGCAATAAATCGGGGAAAAAAGTAATCACTTTATCATCGACGGATAACTTATTTTCGCTAACAGCAAAGCCAACAGCCGTAGAAGTAAAAGTCTTGCTTGTTGAATAAATGGTTTGCTTCAACTCAGGTTGATAGGGATTCCACCAACCTTCTGCAATTACTTTCCCATGTCGCAGGAAAATAAAACTGTGCCATTCTTCACCGCTTTGTTCTATAGCTTCTATAAAGTTCAAGATGGCTTGAGAAGAAATTCCTTCTTTTTCGGGAATACTTCGTTGGAATGAATCCGGATTCTTTATTTCCGAACAAGCACAGAAACACAAAAAAGAACAGTATATAAGCCCGATATTTACAACTTGTTTCATATTATCATGTTATTAAAACCAAGTACAAAGGTAATAATTTTTTTATTATCTACCAAAATAAACCAACAAAACCGAAATATCTGCCGGAGAGACGCCGGGAATACGTGCTGCCTGACCTATTGTTGCCGGTTTGATTTTCGAAAGTTTTTGGCGTGATTCTATTGATAAAGATTTTAGCCGTGAATAATCGAAATCTTTCGGAATAACGATTTCATTTAAACGTTTTATTTTATCGGCAGTTTGTTGTTCACGCTCAATATATCCTTCATACTTAATAAAAATTTCTACCGCCTCCAATATTTCTTCAGTCCGAAAATCTATCTCCCCTACCCTGCTCTGCAATTCGGGAACAAGCGAAATCAAATCCGATAATCCGACTTCCGGACGTAACAGAATATCCGACAGTTTACGTGACTGCGTTATCAACGAAGAATTTACAGACGACAAAAAAGGATTAACTGCATCCGCCGCAACATTGTTACTTTTAATAAAATCACACAATTCGGCAAATTTTTGCTTCTTTCTCAAAAAATTATTGTAACGATCATTTTTAATCAACCCCAAATTGTATCCCAAAGTTGTCAAACGGAAATCGGCATTATCCTGACGCAACAAAATCCGGTACTCGGCACGCGAAGTAAACATCCGGTACGGTTCATCGACGCCTTTCATCACCAAATCGTCAATCAACACGCCGATATACGCCTGTTCTCTGCCAAGCGTAACGGACGATTCGCCATTGATTTTCCGATGAGCGTTTATTCCAGCTATTAAACCCTGAGCAGCAGCCTCTTCATAACCTGTTGTTCCGTTGATTTGTCCCGCAAAAAAGAGGTTTTGAATCTTTTTTGTTTCCAGAGAATGATACAGTTGCACAGGCGGAAAATAATCGTATTCAATAGCATATCCGGGACGAAAAAACTTTGCTTCTTCCAAACCTTTCACCTTGTGTAACGCCTTCAACTGAACATCCATAGGAAGCGACGACGAAAATCCATTAATATAATACTCGTTAGTATCAACGCCTTCGGGTTCGATAAACAGATGATGACTGTCCTTATCGGCGAAAGTCCTTATCTTGTCTTCAATACTCGGACAATATCTCGGACCAACACCTTTTATAATTCCCGTAAAGAGTGGAGATTGCGAAAATCCTTCCTTCAAAATATCGTGAACTTCAACAGAAGTGTGGGTAATGTAACAACTTCGCTGCGGTAAAATAAATCCTTTGCCTGAAATATATGAAAAATGACCCTCGTCATCGCCTTTTTGCTTGTGCATAACCGAAAAATCTATTGTCCTGCCATCGACACGCGCAGGAGTGCCGGTTTTCATTCTTCCCGCCTCAAATCCCAAAGCGACAAGTTGCTCGGTGATGCCATACGAAGCCAACTCCCCTACCCTGCCGCCACAAGTCTGTGACATTCCGACATGAATCAATCCATCAAGAAACGTACCAGCTGTCAAAATCACAGAACGAGCGCCAAACGAAGCCCCAAGAACAGTTTTAACGCCAACAACGCTACCATTTTCAATAATCAAGCCCAAAACCATGTCCTGCCAAAAAAACAGATTCGGCAAACTTTCGAGAATATTTCTCCATTCGACGGAAAAACGAAACCTGTCGCATTGAGAGCGAGGACTCCACATAGCCGGACCTTTCGAACGGTTTAACATCCGGAACTGTATCGACGAACGATCAGTTACTACAGCCGTATATCCTCCTAAAGCGTCTATCTCACGTACAATCTGCCCTTTAGCGATTCCGCCAATAGCCGGATTACACGACATTGCCGCAAATTTAGTCATATCCGCAGTAATTAAAAGCGTCTGCGAACCCATGTTTGCGGCGGCAGCAGCGGCTTCGCATCCCGCATGTCCACCGCCAATAACTATAATATCATAATTGGTCATTTTATTCTTATCATATTTTAATTTATATATTTTTTATTCTTTTTTAAATATAATAAAATATTATATGCCGTGAATATGTTGATAACTTATTTTATTAACAGTAACAACGTATCGAAATTGTTTTTATTAACATGTTATTAACATCTAAATTTTGCATATTGTCTTATTTTACTGATTATTACTAATAATTATCCACGCTGTTCACAATGTTTACCTGTTGATAAAAAAATAGTTTTCAACAACTGTTAATTCTATAAAAACGGTTGAAAAAATTTTGATGAAAAATGAAAATTTTATTTTGAGAATACTTTTTCATTTCTGTATATACAAATTTTAGAATTAACATAATTTATTTTTCATAAATGATTAAAAAGTTATTAACCGTTTTTTAACCGTTTCTTAACATATCCTTAACAACTTCTAACATTCCTTTTTCCTGAATATCAGTAAGATAATTTGCGACCTTATTTGCGAGACCTTCAATTTCGTTAAGGTCTTCGCCCCAGATGAATCGAGCGGCAAGAACGCCTTTTGCAACCTCTTCCGCGGAACCTGTACTCCATAAAGAATGCAGTAAATCAACGATTTTTGGATCGTCCTGTACGACTATTTCGTCTGTTCCGCGTTTTCCGCCTTTGTAGTAAGTAATGATAGCCGCCAAACCTAATGTAAGTCCTTCAGGCAAAACGTTTTTCCGCTTGAGATATGTCTTCAAACCCGGCAAATCGCGGGTCTTGTATTTCGGAAAAGAGTTGAGCATGATGCTTGTTACGTTGTGTTTAACGAATGGGTTACGGAAACGGTCGAGTACGTCGTTGGCAAATTTTATCAGTTCGTCTTCCGGAAGATTCAAGGTTGGAAGCAATTCGTCGAACATCACTTTGCAGACGTAAGCGCCGATTGTTGCATCTTCGACACATTCACGCACAGTGTTTAGCCCCGACAGATAACCCACAGGCGATAGAACGGTGTGCGGACCATTTAATAACGTCACTTTCCGTTCGTGATAAGGTTCTTCGCTCGGAACAAACAGCACGTTCAATCCTGCTTTGTCGGCTGGAAACTCCTGTGCCACAGTTTCTGGCGCTTCGATTACCCACAAATGGAATATTTCGCCTTCGACTAACAGTTTATCGTCGAAACCCGTCTTTATGTTGATTTCACCGGCTGTTTCACGTGGATATCCGGGTACAATCCGGTCAACCAGAGTGCTGTATATTGCACAGTGTTTGTTTACCCAGTTACTGAAATCTTTGTCCAAGTTCCAGTGTTCGATGTATTTGTTGATGCATTCTTTAAGAACGCGTCCGTTTTCGAAAATCAGTTCGCAAGGGAAGATAATGAATCCTTTGTCTTCGGCGCCGTCGAATGTTTTGTAACGATGATGCAGCAGTTGAACGAGTTTCGCCGGATAACTGTTTGCGGGTTTGTCGTCGAATTTACATTCGGAATCGAAGGCTATTCCGGCTTCGGTGGTGTTCGAGATAACAAATCGCATATCAGGGTTTTCGGCGAGTTTCAGATATGCCTCGAATTGCGTATAAGGATTTATCCCGCGACTGACAACGTCGATAAGTTGAGTGTTATACACCGGCTCGCCTTTGTCAATGCCTTTCAGAATAAGATGATAAAGCCCATCCTGTGCGTTGAGGGTTTCGACCATGCCATTCGGTATTGGCTGAACTATCACAACACTGCTGTCGAAACCGGCTTTTTCGTTCATGTTCCAGACTATCCAGTCGATAAATGCACGCAAAAAATTTCCTTCTCCAAACTGTATGATACGTTCGGTATATTGCTTATTAGTAGTTGTTTGTCTATTTAATAATTTCATTGTAACTAATTAAAATTTCTTTAAAATACCGGGTCAAAAGTATGAAATATTTTGCAAACCGGTCATGAAAGAGAATCCGGTAGATTTGGTATTTCTGAAATACAAATGCCCGGAGCGTCCCGAAAACAACGCTGGTGATATTAAGAAAAGTAATAAACGTTTTATATCTGAATAACAGTAATTTGCAAGTCCGTTTTTCGTATAGATGTAAAATTATTTCTGTTTTTTGCGTAATAAACGGGACAAATGATTACCTTTGCAAAAATATTTGGAATGAAAGTCATCGGATAAATAATTGATAAAATTTATAACACCAATATAGCTGCATAAAAATGAAACAACATGAACAGGTTATAGAAGTTATGAGGCAAAATGGAGGCTTTGCCACACTTGGTTTTCTTAACAAAATTGTAGATGTATCGGATTGGAGGACGAAAACCCCATTTGCATCCATTAGAAGAATAGTTCAAAACGACCGGGTTTTCTTTAAAATAAAACCCGGTCTTTGGGCTTTAAAAGAATCCAAACTTGAAATCTTGAAAAAGTTTGAACTACAAAATTCTCCCCAAAAAGAACAAGATTTCTCGCACTCATATTTTCAAGGTTTGTTACTCGAAATTGGGCATCTAAGAGGATATAATACTTACATTCCGGCACAAGATAAAAACAAATTATTCCTGAATAAAACTTTAGGAAGTGTTTCTACTTTAAATACGATTCTTGATTTTAGCTATCAGCACATTACTAAAAGAGCCCAAACTATTGATGTTATATGGTTTAACGAGAGAAATCTACCAAATTCCTTTTTTGAAGTCGAACATTCAACAGATATGCAAAATTCGCTTCTCAAATTTAATGACCTTCAAGATTTTTATTCAAAATTTTATATACTGAGCGCTATTGCAAGAAAAAGAGAATTTGAACAAAAAATTTCATATTCTGCATTTAAAGATATTAAAGATAGAGTCAAGTTTATCGACTACGAATTTGTTTCAGCTTTACATACTAAAAGTTTTGAATTCGAAAAATTAGGAAAATTATAAATTATGGAAATATTTAAAATTGAAATTCGGGAACTTTTGTCAAGAACAATTGAAATTCAGGCAAATAATATTGAAGACGCAATCACTATTGCAAACAAAATGTACAAGAAAGAAGAAATTGTTTTGGACTACAGTGATTTGATGTTACAAGAAATAATCCCTTCTGATTTAATTGAAGAGAATAATTATTGATTATCTCTATCTTGACAAAAAAGGTGCTGAAATTGGTTAAAGTTCTTTTTTTACAATATTTGTTATAATTTTGCGCAAAATTTTAAACGTCTATTAGATGGCGTTTTTTTATATAACAAGTTGTATAAATGAAGAATATATTAATAATAGGTTCTACGGGACAGATAGGATCAGAACTTACAATGACGCTGAGAGCGAAATACGGAGACTCAAATGTCGTTGCCGGATTTATCAAAGGAGCCGAACCTAAGGGAAAATTGCTCGAATCAGGACCCGCCGAAGAAGCCGATATCACAAACCCTGCTCAAATAACCGGAATTGTGAAAAAATATAAAATCGATACCATATATAATATGGCGGCTTTGCTTTCGGCGACGGCAGAAGCTAAACCTCAACTCGCATGGAAAATAGGTGTAGAAGGGCTTTTCAATGTGTTGGAGATTGCCGGAGAAATGAAATGCGCAGTATTCACTCCGAGTTCGATAGGCGCTTTCGGAACCAATACGCCAAAAGATAACACGCCTCAAGATACCGTACAACGTCCTCAAACTATGTATGGCGTCACAAAAGTGACGGGCGAACTGCTTAGCGATTATTATTTTAAACGTTTTGGCGTCGATACGCGTTCGGTGCGTTATCCGGGGTTGATTTCGCATGTTACCGCTCCTGGCGGCGGAACTACCGATTATGCGGTAGAAATTTTCTATTCGGCAGTGAAGGGCGAAGTGTTCAAATCGCCAATAGCAGCAGGGACGTTTATGGATATGATGTATATGCCCGACGCTCTGTCTGCTGCAATCAAACTCATGGAAGCAGACCCGTCCAAACTCGTTCATCGTAATTCGTTCAACATCACTGCCATGAGTTTTGACCCCGAAATGTTGAAATCAACAATTCTCAAATATGTTCCCGATTTCAAAATGGAATATCAAATTGACCCTGTTCGTCAGGCAATTGCCGACAGTTGGCCCAACAGTTTAGACGATAGTTGCGCAAGAGAAGAATGGGGCTGGTCGCCTCAGTATAATCTTGATACAATGACTAAAAATATGTTGGAAGAACTGAATATTAAATATTTGATGAAATAATAATAAAAGCGAACAATTAATACATACCACCGTATCCTAACAAATATGCAAAGACCACAAAGTTTTTTTCTTTGTGGTCTTTGTGTCTTTATAGTACATTCAATTAATTAGTACACCGTATTTTGCGGGTCGAAATTAGCCCAGCCTGTGGTCCAGTTGCTGTCTTTGGTTTCGTTTGGACCGAAAGCGCCATGGTAGGCGACTTTTTCGAATCCTGAAGAAATTTTCGCGTTTGTCCAGTCTGCGCCCGTTGCGAGGGGACTGCCGGATGCAAGGTAGTAGTTACCGGACAATTTGAGGTCTGCAAGAGTGGCAGTATGGTTTCCACCGCCAGAGCGGTTGAAATAATTGTCAATGAAACTACCGTCGTCATCCGGATTGAATACCGAAGACGATTTCCAGTATTGTGCATTTTGGAAATTCTTTATTGTTCCGGCAAGATAGCAGTTGGCAATATTCAGTTTCCCGTCTGTAGCCCACTGTTGCGTGGTCGAACCTTTGTCGTTTTCGATGATGATACCGATGGGGAAGGCTGTAATCACCGAATTGAAGATGTTCAACTGCGTGTTGCGGCGGAGGTGCAACCCCGCTTGGAAACGAGCGTCAACCGTGCTTCCGTTCACGCCGGCGCGATCGGTATAGTTTGCAGGGTCAGACACCGGTCCAAAAAGACTCACGTTGGCAAAGACGGCGCCGGTATAAGGTTCGATTGCCGAGCCTGCGGAATTATTGTCTGACTCAAAGCCGTTTGACGCCGACTTGTCGCCGATTTCGGGGTCGCGGATATCCAGAGCAAACTGTATTTTTCCGCTGAAACCGTTGTCGGTATCGAAATCATCGTCCCAGCCGTGATAAGCAATCAAATGATTAGCGTTCACTGTTCCGCCGAACCACTCGAAAGAATCGTCGCCCGAATGAGAAACTTGAACATACTCAACAACCGTAGCGTCGCCTACCGAGCCGAATGTGATACCGTTGATTTCGTTATCGGGAGAATACTCTATTCCGGCAAATTCCACTCTTACGTATTTCAACGTTCCCGAATTGTCGTGCGGTTCGTTTCCGCCATGTTTCGAGCGCACGCCGCCTTCGATAGTCTGTTCGCCGGCGTTGTTGGGCGCTTTACCCAGCAGGATAAGACCTCCCCAGTCGCCCGGCTTGCGACTTCCGGTAGCCTGATTCGAAGTGAACACGATTGGAAGTTCAGCCGTTCCTTCAGCAATGATTTTGCCTCCGCGTTCGACAATCAAAGTCCCTTTGCTTGCCTTGTCGCCTCTGATGATTACTCCCGGTTCGATAGTCAAAGTCGTACCGCTCGTTACATACACAAATCCTTTAAGGATGTAAGTGTTAGGATACGTCAACGTCTGATTGCTTTTGATTTCATAAGCATCCGAGCCGTCGCCCAAATCCACAATGCCTGTAACCGTTACTTCGCATGTAGCCGTTTTGCCGTTTATGGCAGTAGCGGTAATGGTAGTTGTACCGACGGCTTTTGCCGTTATTTCTCCTGTCGAAACGTTAATGTCGGCGACGTCCGTTGTACTGCTGGTCCATGTAACAGTTTTGTTGGTTGCATCTTGAGGCTCGACAGTTACCGTGAACGGCGTACTTTTTTCGCCTGCCTTAATGGTAAATTCAGCAGGAATAATTGTTACCGAAGTTACTTCTACAACGTTCTCTGCAACCGTTATTTTACATTCAGCTGTTTTACCGTTTGCAGTGGCTGTAATGATAGTTGTACCGACAGTTTTTGCCGTTACTTCTCTTGTCGAACCGTCAATGTCAGCGACCGCCGGCGCACTGCTGTTCCATGTAACAGTTTTGTCGGTTGCATTTTGAGGCTCAATGGTTACCGTGAGTGGCGTACTTTTTTCGCCCACCTTAATAGAAAGTTCAGCAGGAGTAATCGTTATCGAAGTTACTTCTACAGAATCGTCGTCTTTTTGACAACTTGCGCATAATAAAACTACTGCGCTCAACAGGAATAAAATCCTTCTTAATTTAAAAATTCTCATTTCTTGATAGTTTATTAATATTTAATATTTTATTGATACTCCAAGAGAAACAAACTGACCCTGATTGAATCGTTTTGTTGTCTGTTCACGTTTATATATTGCATTATCTTTTTCGAATTTCGGAAACTGTTTGAACACTATGTCTTCGGCGAGAATATCGCGGATGGAACACCTTAATTCGCAATGTTTGCCAATTGTCTTTATAATTGACAGATCAAGCATGTTGCGCGGCATTTCGTAAGAATCGGGAACCATGTTGTTGATAATTTGGTCGGGAACGTTAGATTTGCCGAGTCCGACAATTCGTTTACCGATGCGGTTGTACAGCGCCGAAATATTCAGCCCCGCTTTTTCGGACGCATAATATATCCCCGCATTAATCACATAAGGCGACTGTCCCTGCATTGCGCGATCGGGTTCCGACACCACTTCGCCCGGCTCGAAATGTACCCGGCTCGAAATCAACGCAACGTTCATCGTCGCCGACAATGCCGGCAATCCTATAAAATCCAGTTTCTTACGTACATCAAGTTCTATTCCGCGACTGACTGCCTTACCTGCATTTTCGTAACTGTAACGCCACGAGCCGCCCATATCAATAAACGTCCATTCAATCGGATTCCGGAAATATTTGTAGAAAATACCCAGACTGACCGTTTCGCCCAGCGCCGGATAAAATTCGTATCGCAAATCTATGTTATCAATCTTTGCCGTTTTCAGATTTTCGTTACCGCCGATTTCGCTGAACAAATCGAAATCGTAATACACCGAAGGCGACAACTCACGCAGTTCGGGACGATTAACCGAACGACCGTAAGCCGCTCTTAACTGATGCCGTTCCGAAAACCTGTACACAAGATTCACCGATGGAAGCCAGTCCAATTCATTGATAATCTTAGTAGTATCCAACGTTATAGCGGGGTTCATCGAACGGTCGTTTGTGAGTTTCGTGCGCCGGTTTTCGAAACGTACTCCGGCATAAATCGCCAGATTGTTTACAGGAATTTCGAAGACGGCATATCCGGCGGCGTGCAGCACATTTGCCGAATAGTTGTTGGTTTTCTTAGTAATCTCATCAACATACACCTTATCGGCGCCGAGATACCGGTTATCAAACATCTCGGCGAACGGCAGCGACAAATAAGTTTGCCGTTCCTCGTACGACAGTTTGTTATAACGGTAAATAAACTCACGCATAGCATAATCGCGGTCTTGATATTCCCCATAAAAACCTGTTTTTAAAGCAGAAAGAAATATATTGTCAAACGTATGTCTATAATTCAACGCAGCGGAAAATATATTATCATAAAGATTATGGAAATATCTTGAAATATTATCGTTATGTGTTGTGACGAAAGGAATATCCTCTTCGTTTCCGATGCCGGCGTAATTGACGACAATCCGACGGTCGGGTTCGTTCTTCGAAGCGAACGAATATCCGATATCCCAGGATAGGGTAGGGGAGTTGGGGTTTGGGGTATGGGCGTTGGGGTTTAGGGTTTGGGGATTAGGGGAGTTGGGGTTTAGGGTATGGGGATTAGGGTTTGGGGCATGGCTATCCCTATTGCCTAACCCCCATACCCTATCGCCTAACCCCCATACCCTATTGCCTAAACCCCATACCCCATCTCCTAACTCATGCGTTCCCGAAAATTGTCCGCTGTAAATCAGTCGTGACGAATACTGTATTTCAGTCTGTTCATAGTAATACATACTGCTGACATCCTTGATTCCTGTGCGTTTCGTTAAACGATTACGTCCGAGAATGTTGAGCAGATTTTTGAACTCAATGCGGTTCGAAGGATTAATGACAAACGACCAGTTGTGCAGGACGCCCAGCCGTGCATCGTTCGAAAACTGATTATCAACATAATCGTAGAGATAAACCGGAGTGTCTTCTGTATAATTATAGATACCGTAACGGGCGTTTTTCATTTTGTGTACACTCTTAAAAGTGTTGCTGTAATTGAGCGAAGTAAGATTGCCGACAGTCCGGTTGCTTTTCGTTTCGATTCGACGGGCGAGGGTCAGGAAAAACCGCTGGTCGGGAACGGGTATAATATTTCTAACTTTCCAGTTGGTGTTGAATCCTTCTTTGGTTAGACGGGTGATTTCATCGGGATTATTGACTGCGCCCAGATGTTCGGGAAAATCTTTTGACAAAGTACGCATATTGTTGTCGAATCCAAGGAAATCTGTCGCTCCGCCTTCCCCGATATGGAAGACGTCGAATTGCGTCGCAACATTGAATCCGGTAGTGTAACCGGCTTGGATACTGTTTTCGTCGGGTACGCTCTTGGAAGTGATTTTGACGAATCCGCCGGAGAAATCGCCGGGGATATCGGGCGATGGCGACTTGTAAACCATCAGATTGTCAATCTGACTGCCCGGCACGAGATCGAACGGAAAAGCTCGACTGTCGGTTTCGGTGCTTGGCGCCGTCATACCGTTAATCCACGCATTGTTGTAGCGTTGCGACAGCCCACGGACAATAATCAGCCGGTCGTCGATAATCGTTACGCCCGGCGCCCGACGAATAACTTCGGACGCAACTCTATCCGGACTTCGCGCTATCTGCGCCGCTGAAATACCGCTCGCAACTTGCGGAAGCGTCTTGACAATCTGCATTATCGCATTTTCGGTATTACTCCTCTGACGGGCGCTGACAACAACCGCATCCATCACGATGTCTTCGCTTTCGATGTAAATATCCATCACGGTATCGGACTGCAGGATTTCAAAATCCATTTCAAACGTCCTGTACGAAAGAGCAGAGACTTCCAATATATAACTTCCTGCGCTAAGATTCCGGATATTGTAATATCCTTCGACGTTGGTAGTTGCGCCCTTATCAGTGTTCTTAATCAACACTATAGCTCCCTCGACAGGGTTTGATGTTTCCGCATCGCGGACAATTCCCGAAATTTCTCTTGCTTCGGCGAAAAATCCCGAAACCAAAATCTGAAAAACCACAATCAATAACCTTGTCTTCAATTTGTTTTGCATAATCACTTTCATCATTTTGACAACGCAAAAATAAGGTGCGGTTATTACTAAACGGCTACAAAAAATTT
Source organism: Prevotellaceae bacterium (assembly GCA_031270335.1). Classification (GTDB taxonomy): domain Bacteria; phylum Bacteroidota; class Bacteroidia; order Bacteroidales; family UBA932; genus JAIRLF01. The sequence goes on from JAISXV010000035.1 coordinate 37,374, forward strand.
ACAATTATGCGAAATGTGTTATAGATTTTAGTTTTTTTATTGTGGTATTTTTTGTATTCGGTCGCGCCGATTTTATGACACGCTTTTGGAAATATAAAATTTAATGCTACCTTTGCCATAAATTTTAAAGGAAAATGATATGAATGATTTTATTCAACAATATATAAAAATAATTAAAATTTAATATGATATGAGAATAAATTTTGTTTTTCTTTTTTGCTTATTATCCTGTTACAGTATTGCACAGGAGATTAAAATCACGCATGGTCCATATATACAGAATATTGGCGAACATGAAGCCACTATTGTATGGACAACAGACAATGACGCTATTTCGTGGATGGAACTTGCTCCGGCGGGCGACGATAGCTTTTACGCTAAAGAACGTACACAGTATTTCCAGACTAAAAATGGCAACCGCGTCGTCGGTAAATTACACACAATCACCATACCGGAACTCGAAAGGGGAACGGAATACCGTTACCGGATATTTTCGAGGGCGGTAATGGTTGATAAACTTACGTACGGGGATGTTGCTTCGACAAACGTATATGGAAAAAAGCCACTGCGTTTCACTACATTAGATCATCGAAAACCCGATATTTCATTCGTGATAATCAACGATATACACGGAAGAAATGACGATTTGACCGCATTAAGCAGAAATGTGAAATACGGCGCTACTGATTTGATGATTTTCAACGGTGACATGGCGGATTATATGAACGATGAACAACAGTTCTTTTCGGCTTTCATGGACAAATCCGTAGAACTGTTTGCCGCTGAAGTCCCTGTGTTTTATGCACGAGGGAATCACGAAACGCGAGGTCTTTTTAATTGGTCTTTTTCCGACTATTTTCCGACTAACAGCGGCAAACCGTATTACTCTTTCCGACATGGTCCTGTTCATTTCATCGTGTTGGATTCCGGCGAAGACAAACCGGATTCGGACATCGAATATTACGGGCTGGCGCAGTTCGACGCTTATCGTACCGAAGAGCAGAAATGGCTGAAAAAAGAATTGCAAAGCGAATCTTTCCGCACAGCACCTTACAAAGTGGTAATCATGCATATCCCGCCGTTAGAGCCGGGCTGGCACGGAGCGCTCGACATACGAAGAAAATTTCTTCCTCTGCTAAACAACGTCGGCATTACGATCATGTTTTGCGGTGATACGCATCGATATCAATATGTTGAGCCTAATGCCGGTCTGCATGATTTTCCCATACTGATTAACGCTCATAATACTTCGCTGGAAGTAAAGGCAACAAAAAACGAAATGTCAATCAAACGAAAAGATACTTCGGGGAAGGAAATAAATGACTTTGTAATACAGGGAATGTAGGAAATGAAATGAAAAATTTAGTGATAATAAGCATTTTAAGTGTCGGCATGATATTTGTTGCCTGTACACAAAAATCAGAAAACCACAAAAAAACTTCCTGGGAAATAGATAATCTGAAAGGTAAAGTTAAAAGTGTGCGATCGACAGGTTACACCGCGATAACAGACACTTTGGGGCAAATCGGGAAAGGAGAAATAATCGCAGTTGAATGGGGATTCAATAACACATTTCTGAAATACAATGAAAAAGGAAAATGGACTGAATATAACAGTTATGAGCCGGATGGCAGTATAATCAGAAAAGAAGTTCAGGAATATGACAGTGAAGGATGCTCTGTTGCTCAATACATTTATAATCACGGTGTTTATGCTCAAAAAAAATTATATGTACATGATGATAACGGAAATACCACCGAAGTACTGCGATATACCTCAACCGACACTTTAGTTTACCGTTCGGTTTACAAATACGATGATAAAGGAAATAATATTGAGGCAGCCGGCTATGTCGTTACAGGCTCTGCGGACAGTTTGGTGGGTACAACTGTAAATAAATACGACGAAAAGGGAAACTGTATCGAAAAAAGCAATTATAAAGCGCCATGGGATTTGGAAAATAAATCTTTGTACAAGTATGATAATGAAGGGAAAATGATTGAAAAAAACAATTATGATTCCAAAGAAAATCTAATCAATAAAACGATGTACAAATATAATGACGAAGGTTTTTTGACAGAAGTATGTGTTTATAATTCCGAAGACAAGTCAGATAAAAAAACATCGTATAAATACAGATACGATACAGTTGGTAATTGGATTGAAAAAATTGATTATGAATCAGATATTGCAGCTAAAATAGTTGAAAGACAAATAGAATATTATCAATAAAAATTACAAGTAAAAAAATGAGATACTTTTTAGTTATAACAATACTTTTTGTGCATATTGATTTATATTCTCAATCGACGTTTGGGGATTATCCTTATAATGTTGGCGATATAGCTTTCGATTCGGCGACAGATAATCCGGATTTTGAGGTGATTGACGAAAAAAAGGTACGTCCTTACGCAAAATGCAGCATGATGATTGAAGGTGAACGTTACGGAGTAATAGAATATTTTGCGGAACATTTTAAACCAAAACCTGTAGAAAACGCAACAGGATATATCACTGTCAGGTTTATGGTCAATCGTAAAGGACAAACCGACCGATTCAGGATGTACGAAATGGATAACAATTTTCAACAAACGACATTCGACAAAACGGTTTCCGGTAAAATCTTCGACCTTACCAAAAAACTGTCGGGATGGAAACCTCTCATCGACGACAAAGGTAATCAATACGATTATTATCAATATATTGTCTTCAAAATAAAAAACGGATTGATTGAATATATACTCCCATGAAAAAAATTGTATTTGTTTTCATCTTTATTTTAATCGGAACAAACTGTTTCACTCAAATAAATTGCGACGCTGTTTTTGAAAAAGACAGTCCATGTCATCGCGCCTGCGAAATGTGTTACAATGACGCTAAAACTCAGGGACGAAGCGGAGTACAGGGTGCGCGGGAAAGTCAAATCAAATGTGATTCCGCTATTTCGCTTTGTCCGACATTCGCCGACGCATATTATATCAAAGCAATCCCATATCTCAAACGCGGCGAATTTTTGACATGGAAACCACTTATCGACAAAGCTGTTGAGTATGACACTGTTGGATATATTGGATATCGCGGCGGCGCCCGTTTCATGTTTTTGCGTGATGGTGAAGGCGCAATAGCCGATATCGAACTGTTGAAAACGAAAACGGATATTATCGGCTCTATTTACAACGGCGATTATCATTTAAACTGTATTTTAGCGCTTTCGTACCGTGAAACCGGCGATACTCTGAAATGTATCGAAATATTGAAAAAACACATACAATCGGACAATTCCGGTTTTTTCGACCGTTATCATCTGGGTGTGACGCTGTTTCACGCTAAACGCTTCGACGAAGCAAAAGAAATATTGCATCAACAAATCAATATCTATCCGTTCGCCGACGCATATTACTATTTAGCATTAATATACAGCTATTTATCCGACAAGCATAATGCGCTCGAATATATTCAGAAAGCTCACGTACAGTATATAAACGATATCACATTGCCCGGTTGGAACAGCTATATGGACTATCCGGATAAAGTTTATTTAAAACAGATTGAAAATGAAATATTTTGTTTGCAAAAGGACTAAAAAAAATAGTACTTTTGCAAACAAATTATGCAGGTATGAAAGAAATGCACCCTAAAAAACGTGTTTTTTCGTTATTTTGTTGCTTCATATTTCGTTTATTGGTCATTATAAAACACTAAATTATATGCAATTATAAAATTATTGCTCAAATAAATAAAAATATTTGTATCTTTCGGCGTAAATTTATAGCATAATTGTACAGATGAAAGAGAAAATACGAATAGGCATAACGCATGGCGATTTTAACGGAATAAACTATGAAGTAATAATGAAAACCTTCTCCGACACGGCGATAAACGAGTTTTTTATTCCCATTGTTTACGGCTCGTCGAAGGCTGCCGCATATTATAGAAAAGCTCTGGATATGGAGAATTTCGGTTTTAATGTTATCAACGATGCGGATGAGGCTAATGTTAAGAGAACAAATATTGTAAATGTTGCCGACAATGTTAAGGTCGAGATAGGATTTCCTTCGCAACTTGCAGGGATATCGTCGATTAAAGCGCTGGATATGGCTGTGGGCGATTTGCAGTCGGGCAAGATAGACGCAGTAGTAACCTGTCCCGTAAATAAAGCCACTGTCCGTGCCGCATCGTCGAATTTTTCGGGTCACACCGAATATTTTGCTGACAAGTTTAGCGTTAAAGATTATGCGATGCTGATGGTTAACGAATTGATGCGAGTAGGTTTTGTTACCGGTCATGTTACTTTGGAAGAAGTTTTGAAAATTCTGAATAAGGATTTGATAATTAATAAACTGTCGCTTATCAACGAATCGCTTAAAAACGATTTTATGATTCGTGCGCCCCGGATTGCCGTTTTGTCGTTGAATCCTTATGGCGGCAACAGTGGTTTGATAAGCAGGGAAGAGGTCGAAATCATCTGTCCTGCAATCGAAGAGGCGAAACGAAACGGGATATATGCTTTCGGCGCATATTCGGCTGACGATTTTTTTGCTGCGGGCGATTTCAGGAATTTCGACGCCGTACTTGCAATGTATTACGACCAGGGAATGATTCCTTTTAAATCAATAGGTTTGTTGGGTGGAGTAGCCTATACTGCCGGATTGCCGATTGTCAGGACTGCGCCCGTGCATGGAACGGATTACGAAATTGCCGGTAAAGGAATCGCTACGCCCGCATCGCTAAGAGACGCTTTATTCCTCGCAATGGAAATATACAGAAACAGAAAAACACAAGGCGAAATCAGTGCAAACCCTCTGAAAATTAGAACAAATCATCAGAGAAAAACTCTGGAGTAGGGTAGGGGAGTAAAGTATATTATTGAAACGGGAAGTAATGATAGAGTGAATGCTCATTTTATTGGAAGTATCGTAGAAAAAAATGATGAATAATGGAAATAAAATCATTATTTACATTACTGACGACGGCAAAACATCCGTCACTCTGATGGCAAAAGACGGTAATGTGTGGCTAAATCAAAACATGCTTGCCGAACTTTTTGGCACCTCTGTGCCAAATATCAGCATGCATATATCCAATATATTACAAGACAAAGAATTGGATTCAAATTCAGTTATTAAGGATTACTTAACAACTGCCTCCGACGGCAAACAATACAATGTAACTTTCTACAGTTTGGATATGATTCTTGCTATTGGATTCAGAGTACG